>NZ_JCACHA010001122.1:0-5306 GCF_059503625.1 Skermanella sp. | reverse complement strand
CCGCCTGCGCCAGCAGGAGCAATCCGCTGGCGAACCCGGCGCCGACCGCCAAACCGATCCACAACCGTGCCCGCCGCGCCAGTCCGCCGAGATACTTCGCCGCCTCCCGATCCGCCACCGGTCACCTTCTTCCATCGATTCAACATCCTACAGTCACCTGACATATGCCAGAGGACCATAGGTAAAACCCCTTACGTAGAAGCCCTTACGTACAATCCCGAACTTAAGCGACGGGGCCGTTGGGCCTATACCTCCACTGCAGCAGGAACGCGGCCCTAAGGTCCGCCAAGTGGAAACGGAGAGGAAGACAACATGGCTCCAGCTCTTGCCATTGCCGGAACGAACGCCGTGGGTATCGGAACCTTCGCTCCGGCTCTTCCGCAGACCTCTAGCCGTATTCAGTGGGCGAACAGCAACTGGGGCCAGCGCCAGGCGGCTTCGCTCGACGCCATCGCCACCCCTGCGGCCTTGGACCGCGACCAGCCGCTGTTCCGCGAAGGCGAGAGCGCGGACAACGTGTTCGAAGTGACCAGCGGGATCATCCGGGTCTTCAAGCTGCTCCCCGACGGCCGCCGTCAGATCATCGGCTTCCTGGAAACCGGCGATTTCCTGGGCCTGTCCTTCAACGAAAACTACCTTTATACCGCCGAAGCCGTGACCCCGTCGTCCGTGCGGCGCTTCTCGCGCCGCCGGCTGGACGCGCTGATCGACGAGAACCAGGAAGTCCGCCGCCGCCTGATGGCGATCACGGCCAACGAGCTGCTGACCGCGCAGGACCAGATGGTGCTGCTCGGCCGCAAGACCGCCAAGGAAAAGCTCTGCACCTTCCTGATGAACCTGTCGCGGAAAGCGGCGCGGCGTGGTCTGAACGCCACCCGCATCAGCATGCCGATGGGCAGGGCCGACATCGCCGACTATCTGGGGCTGACGATCGAAACCGTTTCCCGCACCATCACCTGCCTGAAGACCGCCGGATTGATCCGCCTGCTCGAAAATCACAAGGTCGAGCTGGCCGACGCCGAAGCTATCGCGGAACTGGCCGACGCGGCCTGAGCCGCACCGGCCCTCAGTGGCCGACGGATTTCGAGAACAGGTTTACGACCACCACGCCAGCCACGATCAGGCCCAGGCCGAGCATTGCCGGCAGGTCCAGCGGCTGCTTGAACCAGACGACACCGACCAGGCTGATGAGAACGATGCCGAGCCCGCTCCAGATAGCGTAGGCGACGCCGACCGGCAGGGTCCGCAGCACGAGCGACAGGAAGAAAAACGACGTCCCGTAGCAAGCGGCCATGACCAGAACGGGCAGCAGCTTCGTGAACTGCTCCGATGCTTTCAAGGCAGACGTGCCGATGACTTCCAGCACGATGGCGGTGAACAGAAACGCGTAGGTCATTCGGCTTTCCCCGATCCGGCATCGGTCATGATCTTGTCAGCGCGACGAGCCGGTCGGCGATCCGGCCGCGCATGTCCTCGTCTATGCCGTACAATCCGCAGACATCGGCCAGCCAGAGACCGTCGGCGGCCAGCCGGGCGATCATCGGTCCGACCGGATCCGCCACCTCCGCCGCATCTGCCGCACGTTGTTGGGCCAGCCGTGTCCGCCAGTCCGCCAGCAGCGACGGGTCGGACATGAAGGCGGCGCTCAGGGCACCCCATCGCCGGATCTCCTGATCGGGCTCGTCGACTACCGTCCGGACATAGGCGCGGGCGGTGCGGCCATGGGCATCCGGATCGTTGCCGGCCTGCTCCGCGACCTGCTCCATGAAGCGGTCCGAGATGTCCTGCACCATCGCCATCAGCAGCGCGTGCTTGCTGGGGAAGTGGTGCAACAGCCCTCCTTTGCTGACCCCTGCCCGCTTGGCGACCGCCTCCAGCGTCAGGGACATGACGCCACTTTCCGTAACCAATTCGCCGGCCACGTCGAGAAGACGCTGCTGGGTGACCTCGGGCTGCCGTTTGCGGAGAGAGTTATCGATCATGGAAAATAACATACCGTCTGGACGGTATGTTGCCAAGAGGTTGTCGGATTGCTCATCAGGGGAGTGGACATACCAGTTTGGGCGGGTGAAACTGTCCGTATCCCGAATACTCCGGGGGACAGACTAATTCCGGAAACGAACAACCGAATCGCGGCAAACGCGGTCCGCTGGGGGAGTAAGAAATGCGATTGTCCGGCAAAACCGCCCTTGTAACGGCAGCAGCGCAGGGAATCGGGCGCGCCACCGCGCTGGCCTTCGCGCGTGAGGGCGCCGATGTCATCGCCACCGATGTCAATATGGAGAAGCTGTCCGAGCTTGAAGGCACCCAAGGCCTGAAAGTCCGGGCGCTCGACGTGCTCGACGCCCAGGCCATCCAGTCGCTGGCCGGTGAGCTGGGCGCTTTCGATGCACTGGTGAACTGCGCCGGCTTTGTCCATCACGGCACGATCCTGGAATGCGGCGAGAAGGACTGGGATTTCTCCTTCGACCTGAACGTCCGCAGCATGTACAGGATCATCCGGGCCTTCCTGCCGGCCATGCTTGAACGCGGCCAGGGCGGCTCGATCGTCAATATCGCTTCGGTCGCATCGTCGGTAAAAGGCATCCCGAACCGGTTCGTCTATGGCACCAGCAAGGCGGCCGTGATCGGATTGACCAAGTCGGTCGCCGCCGACTTCGTGACCAAGGGGATCCGCTGCAACGCGATCTGCCCCGGCACCATCCAGACGCCGTCGCTCGACGACCGGATCGCGGCTCAGGGCGATGCGGAAGCGGCCCGCAAGGCGTTCGTCGCGCGCCAGCCCCTGGGCCGGCTTGGCACGCCGGAGGAAATCGCCGCCATGGCGCTCTATCTGGCCAGCGACGAGTCCGCTTTCACCACCGGCCAGATCCACGTGGTCGATGGCGGCATCAGCATCTGATCGACTGGGCTTTCAGAACCAACCGCAAGGAACGCATCGAAAATGGCTGACGTGACCGTCGCAGACGTCGAGGCAGCGCGAGCCGCCGCCCGCTATCCCAGCCTCAAGGACAAGGCTGTTCTGATCACGGGAGGAGCTTCGGGGATCGGAGCCTCCACCGTCGTTCACTTCGTCGTTCAGGGGGCGAAGGTCGCCTTCATCGACCGCGACCAGGCCGCCGCCGAGGCTCTGCTCGGCACGATCAAGGAGGCCGGGGAAACGGATCCCCTGTTCGTCGCCTGCGACCTGACCGACCTTGCCGCCGCCAAGGCGGCGGCAAGCCGGATCGAGGATTCGCTTGGGCCGATCCGCGTGCTGGTCAACAATGCGGCGCGCGACGACCGGCACAAGATCGCGGATGTCACGCCCGAGTACTGGGACGAGCGCCTCAACGTCAACCTGCGGCACCAGTTCTTCATGGCGCAGTCGGTGGCGCCCGGCATGGCGAAGGCCGGCGGCGGTTCGATCGTCAACTTGGGTTCGACCTCCTGGATGGTCTGCACCGACGATCTTGCCGTGTATCAGGCGGCCAAGGCGGGTGCCGTCGGCTTGACGCGCGGGCTCGCCCGTGACCTCGGACCCTCGCGCATCCGGGTCAACCATGTGGCGCCCGGCTGGATCATGACCGAGCGGCAGAAGACCCTTTGGGTGACGCCGGAGAAGCTTGAGGCGACGCTGGCCCGCCAATGCCTCAAGGACGAGTTGCAACCCCACGACGTCGCCCGCATGGTTCTGTTCCTGGGCGCCGACGACAGCATGATGCTGTCCGCCCAGACCTTCATCGTCGACGCCGGGACGGTCTGACCGATGGGCGGCCACGATCATAGCCACGGCCATGAGCATCCCCACGCGGCGCCGGCGTCTCCCCTGGCGGAGCGCGTCAAGTCGCTGGAAGCTCTGCTCGTGGCCAAGAAGCTTGTCGATCCCGACTCGCTGAACGCGCTGATCGACACCTACGAGCATAAGGTCGGTCCGCGCAACGGCGCCAAGGTCGTGGCAAGGGCCTGGTCGGACCCCGCCTACAAGGAACGGCTGCTGCGCGACGCCACGGCGGCGATCGCGGAGTTCGGCTTCACCGGACGGCAGGGCGAGGACATGGTCGCGGTCGAGAACACGCCTGCCGTCCACAACATGGTCGTCTGTACGCTCTGCTCCTGCTACCCATGGCCGGTGCTGGGATTGCCGCCCGTCTGGTACAAGTCCGCTCCCTACCGGTCCCGCGCCGTCATGGACCCCCGCGGAGTGCTGCGGGAGTTCGGCACGGTCGTCGGCGACGAGGTGGAGGTGCGGGTGTGGGACAGTACGGCGGAACTCCGGTATCTGGTGCTGCCGGAGCGTCCGGCCGGCACGGAAGGCTTCAGCGAGGAGCAGTTGGCCGAGCTGGTCACCCGCGACAGCATGATCGGCGTCACCAGGGCCAAGGCGCCGGAGAGCATGCCATGAACGGCGCCCACGATATGGGCGGCATGCATGGCATGGGGCCGATCGACACCGACCCGAACGACCCGCTGTTCCATGCCGAATGGGAAAAGCGGGCGTTCACGATCACCCTCGCCCTCGGCTTCCATGGCCGCTGGAACATCGACACCTCCCGCCACGCCCGCGAAAACCGGCATCCGGTCGATTACCTCGCCAGCAGCTACTACGAGATCTGGTTCAAAGGGGTCGAGCGGCTTGCGGTCGATACCGGTATGGTCTCGCCGGAGGAACTGGCGACGGGGGAACCGGCCGGCATCGCCGAAACCCCGCCGCCCGATCCGGCGCGCGTGGCCGCGATCCTCGCCAAGGGCGCCAGCGCCAAGCTGGACGACGACGTGCCGGCCAAGTTCACGGCTGGGACGAAGGTACGCGTTCTCGACATCACGACCACCGGCCATACCCGGGTGCCGCGCTACTGCCGGGGCCGGATCGGCACGATAGACCGCGACCACGGCGTCTACATATTTCCCGACACCCACGCCCATGGCCTGGGCAAGAAGCCGCAGCACTGCTACAGCGTCCGCTTCGGCGGGCGCGACCTGTGGGGCGACGCCGCACCGTCGAACGATGCGATCTATGTCGATCTTTGGGACGATTACCTGGAGGCAGCGCCGTGAAGCCGGGAGATGAACCGCCGTTCCGCGAACCCTGGGAAGCCCATGCCTTCGCCATGACGGTGAAACTTCACGAGGCGGGTCATTTCACGTGGCCGGAGTGGGCGGCCGTCCTGTCGGATGAAATAGCCGAGGCCCAGAAGCGGGGCGATCCGGATCTGGGAACGACCTACTACCATCACTGGCTGCGGGCACTTGAACGCATGGTGACGGAAAAAGGGCTGGTGCTGCCGGGGGAGCTTACCTGAAACTGACCCGACGCATCCGCTGAC
>NZ_JCACHA010001121.1:0-5322 GCF_059503625.1 Skermanella sp. | reverse complement strand
GTCACCGGCATGATGACCAATAGCATCGGATGCCGACGGGCAGAGAGGTTCGGCTTGATCGATAAACCCAAACACGACCGGGTTTCGCACTCTAATCGTGATTGTCACTGCTTTGCCGGAACTTTTCGGATATTGGCGTCAGGCACCATAGGGTCAGGAAGTTGACAACTGCCAGTGTGATGGCGATGTCGAGGTTCCCGTAGGCCACGGCAATTCCGATAGCCCCGGTGTTCCAGATCGACGCCGCGGTGGCGACGCCTTGAACTGTGCCGGCTTCCTTGACGATGGCCCCGCCGCCGATGAACCCAATGCCGGCGACCAAGCCCTGGATCACCCTGGAGACCGCATCGGAACTGAAATCCGGCAGGTCGTTGGCCGCCAGGGCGTAGCCGCAGCTTGCCATCGCGACAATTGGAAAGGTCCGAAGCCCAGCGATATTGTAGTTCTTGCCTCGCTCCCAGCCGATGGGGAACGCGAGGGCATAGGCGAGGACGATATGGAGGATGTTGGCCGTGATATGTGGCCAGTCCTGTGCATGACCCCGTTGGATCACGACGTCCCACCCATGGCCGATTATGGTCGTTACCCACTCCACCAAGCCCATTGCTGCGTCCATTTTGCTGCCTGTCATCAAAACGCCATAAATTCGTAATGAAAACAGCAAAAGCCACAGGATGGCAGCAGTTAGCCCCTCAGGAGAGTGAATCCTAACGCGAGGTGGTAAGTCAATTCCCTGTCGGCGGTCTGCCTGAACCCTGATTGTGTTAGAGCAGACGACCCGCCGGGTGCTCCGGCTAGAAGGCTCAGAGAGACCACGTGGTGTCTTCAGGGTATCTTGACCGCTGTTGGCAGTCGGGAATACCGTTTTTGATCACTGGCCGGTGCCCGCTCGTCTTCAGTCCGCCGGCCTAACTCAGCCTGAAGAGGTCCATAGCCGATCCACAATTCCATCAGGGGAGGGAGCCATGTCTCGCATGCGAAGCCAAGCCTTGGTGATTGCTTTGATGATGACGGTGGGGGGCGTCAGCATCCCCGCTTGGGGGGCTGAAAGCGGCAAGTGGCGGGGCCGAGCCGTTCTGGTGACAATCTCCGAGAAAGGCAGTGAGGTTGGGGACAAGAAGGACCATAAGGTCTGGCTAACCGAATACGATGGCTTGGTCTTCACCGAAGTCGGGGGTGAGTTCCTCGCCAATGCACGGTATCAAGTCACCGATTTGACTGATGCGGGCGGCGATATGGCGAGCGGCGGCTACAAGACCTTCACGATGGACGATGGCTCCAAGGTGTTTGCCCGCTACCAGATGAAGGAATACAGCCCACCGATTGTCCGAGGTGAATGGAAGTTCCTGAACGGTACCGGCCGCTATGAGGGCATTACCGGAAACGGTGTCTACGAGGTTCACCAAGTTTCCGACACCGTCCTGTGGGACATCCTCGAGGGTGAGTACAAGCTTCCGTAGGCTCTGCTGAACTGGCCGACGAAATCAAGCGGAAGCGACCCTTGCAGTCCTTCAACGACCGAATTCATCCGGTTTGGCGGCAGGGTCCTTCCGCACCATCCTGGCCCGAAAGAAGCTGAAAGAGCATATCGGGTACCAGCCCCTCGCCCCTTGTCCCAAATATTCCATGGGAACCATGGACTAAAGATTAGCGTCGCGTAGGTGAGAACATGGTCTGAGGCGGCAACCCAATCCGCCACCGACCGTTACTCTCTGACCTGAACACGGGGAATTATTGCAAGGAACGATGCCATGCGGGTACCTGCTGCCATATGTCTGGGTCTGGCCCTGCTGTTGGGCGGCTGCGGCGACAGCGATGATGACGACGATGACCGGCAGGGCGGGATTTCCCAGCAGCAGAATGATGACGACGACGATGATTAGCCTTCGCTCTAAAAGGCCATAGCGGCAGGCCATGTGGCTGCCTCAGCAGCCACATGCTTCTTGACCTACGACTACATGGCGGTTCGCCACTCATTCAAACGTCGACCCGAACAACCTCGCCGGGCATCGCCCTGGCCGAACCTCATGACGCCTCGTGATACCGAGACCGCCACATCGGGGCATAACGGCCCCCCTGAAGCGTCTGGTGTATCGACCGGTAATGCTCGGCTGTGCGGCTACCGTCCATATCAGCTTTCCGCAACCACCAATCGAGATCGTATCGCGGAATTGCAAGAATGTAGTGGAGCTTCCAAGCCAGCCGGAAGAAAGCGTGGTACCGACCCATACCGTCCCAGAGGGCGGTGTATTCAGCGATGTATCGCTCAATTAGAGCGGCCCGGCGGTCGCCAACCGCTTCAGTGGCCTCGACCCGCATGACCTCCCACTCGACCTCGGTCGGCTCGAACACGAACGCCTCCGGCTCCCGCAGGATCGAGGTCTCGATCCAGTGAGCCACGTCCAGGAGCCTGCGGCGGGACTGGCCGTGATCATGGAAGAACGACTCCTCGGGCCTCTGGGCCTGACACGGCAGGTAGAACAACGAGCACGGCGTGAACTTCGATGCGTCTATGCCGTGGCGGGGCTGGCCGGGGACCGGATGCTTCCTCGAACAGTAACCCTCCTGCTCGACTGTCTGAACGATCTGCTGGACAACCTCGCGGTAGGCCCGCACATGCATCTTCTGCCGGGTCGGGATAAAGATCCGGTACGAATTCCCGCCACTAAAGCTGTTGTAGACGACCATCCGCGTGGTCGGGAAGAGCTTCGGGATCACGTCAGGGAGCATCTCGCCATCGTCGATGTCCAGCCAGAGCCCCCAGATCGAGACGATGTTGGCGAGTCCACGGTCGGACTCCTCCGATAGGGTCTCGTCGAACACGGTGGTGTTCGCCAGCACATTCTCCCTGTGCTTGTCCCGGATCGCGGTCCTGTGACACGCCTTCAACTGGGCGATGAAGGCTTCGGCATCGGCCACCGTCGTGGTCTCGCGGTCGGTGCTGTAGATCGAGCCGAAGAGCGAGATTTCGATCCGGTTCAGGTCGGGGTGTTGGCCGACCAGATCGAGCAGATCCACGAAGGGCCGGGCTCCCGACACCGAGTTGGACGCCAGAACCTGGGACGGGGTGCTGTCACGAAAACTACCAGAATCATTTAAGGAGGTTTTCGTGACGACATCCGATCCGGCCCGGACTCGCTGCCGAAGCTCATCGTGCGGGGAGATCCCGCCGTTCAGGATTTCGACCTCCAGCCTCGCCTCGTCGATCCGTTCCCGACGGCGTCGCTGCCGCTCCGCCGCAGTCAGGGACTTGGTCTTGCGGGGGCGGCCGCCCTTCCTGGTCTCCGGCTCGACCTTGAGCGGAATACCGAGGGGAGCGACTGTGCAACCGGGATAGTGCCGGGCCAGCCTGTCGGCGGTGTCACGGTCGGCGACCACGACGGTAACCGATTCCTCGGCCTCATGGTTCCGCAGCGAGGTCCGGTTCATGGCCTGATAGCACCACTGCTGATAGATCCAGGCCCGTACGTCCTCGGCGTCGATCCCGTAACGGTTCAGGTACCCGTACTCATGCGGAGGCGGGTTCAGGGCCGGAAGGACAGCGATGGCGTGATGGTCCTGGTACTGATTGTGTCCGTAGGGGCTGTGGGGGATCGCAGTCGCGGCGAAGTCCTGGAAGGACGCCCTGAGATCATCGGTCCGATCCTTGTTGCCAACGTAGAGGAAGGGCCGGTCGTCGGCGGCGAAGCGGGCCTCGACCCCGGCCACCAGGGCGTCCCACATTGTCGCCCTGGATCCGTCGATCATCTCGACCTCGCGGTTCATCGCCCGCTTACTCCAGCCGTCGTCATAGCCCCACAGGAGCCGGAGCCGCCGGCCGTTGGCATGCCGCTGGAACAGAAGCCGGTTCTGGATGCGGGTGTGGGGCTCGAACACGACACCTTGCCGGACCCACAGGCGGTACAGGAGCGAGTGCTCGAACCACGCCCCCATCAGGGTGACGGACGCGAAACCCGCGAGGGCCTCAGGCTTGAGGTCGGCATAGCAAAACACCGAGTTACGGCCCTCCAGGCCGTTGCGGTCCAGAATGCCGTAATACGAGGACGCCTCGGTCACGACATGCCAGTCCGGATGAAGCAACCGCTCGGCCACGGGTGTGAGATAGGACCAGAAATGGTCTCGTCGGGGATTGTCGACGTAGCCCTGAAGCCGCTGGCGGCCGGTCTCGGTGGGATACATCGAGTGATAAACCGCATTGGACCGGCCGTCCTCCCGGATCTCGACATGATCGGTCAGGATGCGGTGCTCCTCGGCCAAGTTGAGTTGGTAGCCTTCATGACCGGAGGGGATTTCGTCGATGATGACATGCCAGTCCTCGCGGCGGTGAAAGTACGGCAGCGTCAGCAGGGCTGTGTGGGTGGTCAGGACGATCTGGCCGGGATCGGCGTGATGCATCAGGTGGTCCGCCAGGGCAGCCTTGACCCGGCCTGAGCCGCAGGTGTCGCTGTCGAAGCGATGGACCGGCCTGCGGCTGAAGTCCCGCAAGCGTTTCTCCGTCTCGGCGACGAGTTGCCTTGAGGGTTGGGCGATCAGGACCCGTTGGCCCAAGCCGGTAATGGTGTCGGCCTCATGCATCGCCGCCGTGGTCTTGCCGGACCCACAGGGAGCGTTTACGCACATGAAATTCAGTTTGCTCATCATGCCTTCCGAATGAAAAAACGCCCGCCTGCTCGGCAAAGCAGGCGGGCAACACTTCGGTATCGGCAGATGATTGGTCTACTGAACCCTGCGGGTCGACCACTTCCGCAGGCATTGGAAATTCTGTCCTTGCTCATCCGCCGAGTACCAAAAGGGTTGCCGCCCTTCTATGGCTTATTTATCTCGGCAGGCATGCGGGGGGCTAATTACAGGCAAATACTGAGTGCCAGCCCGCCCTTCAGTGCGTCGACCGCGACATCTGGCATTCACAGCCATGGGCACCGTTTCGGTCTCCGCACCGGTACGGACGAAACCAGGATGGGGATCGTACGGATCAGGAGCTTTGCGACTCTGTGCTCCAGAACGATGGGGATGAACCTACTGGGCAGACGGCAGTGAGGTACGAGCGGAAGTGGCCAACATACTGCAAACTAGGATGGCGACGGCCATCCCGGCCAACGCTCCGAACGAACCGACCGAGAAGTCAGCCCAGCCGACCTGCTGTTAATTTACAAAAAAGCAATATATGAAGGCATAGACACACATGTACTAACGCTATATTGCATCGCAGCAAAGACCAGTGCATCAATGAAGTCCGTCTTATCCCACCCTTGCTCGACGGAAAAGCTTACGTGCGGTGATGATGTTCTAAATTCCTAATCATAGATTACATAGGTCTACCAC
>NZ_JCACHA010001120.1:0-5325 GCF_059503625.1 Skermanella sp. | reverse complement strand
AACTACACCATACCTCAACCGGAAGTGTGGCAGGGTAGTGCTAGACCGACCTACGTCAAAATTCTGCGGTTAAGATTCACGACAGATGAGGGAGGAGAGAACCGGATGATGAGGGAAAACCAAGCCCGTGAAGTGCTCTGCCGGATGGGCGACCTTTTGTACCGGCGCGGTCTCGTTCACGGATCGTCGGGCAACCTCAGCGTCCGGCTCGACGACGGCTGGCTGGTGACGCCGACCAACAGCTCGCTGGGGATGCTCGACCCGGCCGCCATCTCCCGCCTCGACGCGGACGGCCGCCACGTCGGCGGCGACCCGCCGTCGAAGGAAGCCTTCCTCCATACCTGCGTCTACGATGTCCGCCCGGATGCCGGCGCCATCGTCCACACCCACTCGACGCACTCCGTCGCCGTGTCGTGCCTGGATCACAAGCCGGGCATCCCGGTGATCCCGCCGCTGACGGCGTACTATGTGATGCGAATCGGCGACTTAGCCCTGGTGCCGTACTACCGCCCCGGCGACCAGCGCCTCGCCCTGGCGGTTCGGGATGTCGCGGTCAAGCACGCGGCGGTCCTGCTGGCGAACCACGGTCCCGTAATCGCCGGCAAGACCCTCAACGACGCGCTCTACGCGCTGGAGGAGCTGGAGGAAACGGCCAAGCTGCATTTCCTGCTGCACGGCCATAACATAAGACCGCTGACGCCCGAGCAGGTCGCCGAACTCGGCGTCGTCTTCAAGAGCTGATCACTCGGTCCTGAAGACCGGCTCCACCGCGATCGGGAAGTTGACCGAGTTGGCGATGAAGCATTTCTCGTGGGCCTCATGATGCGCCCTAAGCGCCGCCGCCTCGTCGCTTCCCGGCGCCAGCGTCACCTCGGGCCGGAGCGTGACGCCGGCGAACCGGCCGCCGCCCCCGGCATCCTCGACCATCGTGCCCTCGGCATGATCGACATACCCCGTCACGACGATGCCGCCTACGGAACACAGGTGCAGGTACCAGAGCATGTGGCAGGCCGACACCGATCCAACCAGCAGGTCTTCCGGGTTGTAGCGCGCCGGATCGCCCCGGAACGACGGATCGGACGAGCCGGGGATGACCGGCTTGCCTTCCGCAACGATGGTATGAGCCCGCTGATAGGTGCGATAGCCGGAGGTTCCCGATCCGGTATTGCCGGTCCATTCAACCGTCATCGCATAGGAATGCTCTTTACCGGACATACCGCCCTCCAGCGCCGTTAGCCTCGGCGCGCAGAGTAGTTCCGGAACATGTCGAAGTCCACGTCGCAGCGGACGCCGCTAAAACCGGCATCCGTCATCGCCCGCTCGATCGTTTCGGGCGGGACGCACCGGTCGATGGTTTCCCAATAATACCGCATCAGCCGCATGCCGTCGGACCCACCGCCGGCAACCCTGGAAATCAGCGGCACCAGCCCGCCGAGATAGGCATGGACGGCGTGCCGGACCATCGGGCGGGTAGGGCGGGCGATCTCCAGCAGCAGGACCGTGCCGCCGGGCCGAAGTACCCTTCGGAACTCGCGGAACGTCGCGGTCAGGTCGGAAACGTGGCGCAGCGCGTAGCCCATCGTGACGAAATCGACGCTGGCGTCGGCCAGCGGCAGGGACTCGGCGGTCCCTTGCACCAGCGGGATATCCAGCGTCCGCCGTGCTTCCCTAAGCATGCCTTCGCTCAGGTCGAGGCCGATGACGAGACCTTGGGGGCCGGTGATCGCGGCGGCCTGCCGCGCTACCAGACCTGTACCGACCGCGACGTCCAGCACCCGATGGCCCGCCTCCAGTCCGGCGCGCATCAGGGAGTGCTTCCGGTACCAATTGCCGGAGCCGATGGAGAATAGGCCGTTTATGCGGTCGTAATGATGGGCGGTGTCGTTGAAGAGCGATCGGACGAAGCCTGCCCTGGCACTTCTTTCGCCGTAGTAGTCCGCCATCACCGGATGCGGTTCGACCGGCGCCCTTTTCAGGGTCTTCTCATCAGCGTCCAAGCCCAGTGACTCCATGATCCGACGCCAGACCGCGCCCGACTATTCGACTGCCTCCAAGTGCGGTGCGCATTGTGGGTGGGCAGTAATCGGCGATCAAGCCGATTCCAGTTCTCCCAATACGCTTACCCTTTCCGGGCATTCGGTGTGCCGACGGGCTTGATAGTACCCATTATGACTTTCGGTTATTGTATAGGCCTAACGGGAGTGACCGGATTTTGCTTCTGGTCGCTTCTCGGGCAGTTTTGGTAAAAGCTGCACCTATCCAAGCCTTCATGGGTCCAAGCCCTCGCGGGCCGGCGGCAAACTGGAAAGCGGTCAGACTGATGGTATCGGCAAATCAGGAATTCGATTGCGACGTTCTGGTCGTCGGCGGCGGTCCCGCCGGATCGACGGCATCGGCTCTGCTGGCGGAAAAGGGCCACAAGGTCATCCTGCTGGAAAAGGAACGGCATCCCCGCTTCCACATCGGCGAATCGCTGCTGCCGCTCAATCTCCCGCTGCTGGAACAGCTCGGCGTGCTGGAGGAGGTCGAACGGGTCGGTATGCTGAAATACGGCGCCGAGTTCGTGTCGCCCTACCACAACAAGGCGATCACCTTCGACTTCGCCAAGGCTTGGGACAAAAGCAAGCCCTACGCCTTCCAGGTCCGCCGGTCGGAATTTGACCATATCCTGATCCGCAATGCCGCCGCCAAGGGAGCCACCGTCGTCGAAGGCTGCAAGGTCACCGGGGTCGAGTTCCCCGAAGCCGGCGGCGCCATCGCGACCGCCAGGGACGAGGACGGCGGGACCCGTACCGTCCGTGCCCGGTTCTTGGTCGATGCCTCCGGTCGCGATACGCTGCTGGCGTCGCGCTTCGGCATCAAGAAGCGCAACCGCAAGCACAACAGCGCCGCGATGTTCGGCCACTTCACGGGAGCGCACCGGCTGCCCGGCAAGGCGGAGGGCAATATCACCGTCTTCTGGTTCGACCACGGCTGGTTCTGGTTCATCCCGCTGGCGGACGGCACGACCAGCGTCGGGGCGGTCTGCTGGCCCTACTACATCAAGTCGCGCAAGACCGACCAGACGACATTCTTCAAGGACACGATAGCCTTGTGCCCGGCGCTGGCGGAGCGGCTGAAGGACGCCGAACTGACCGGACAGGTGACGGGCACCGGCAACTTCTCGTATCAGGCCGACCGCATGACCGGGCCTGATTACCTGATGCTGGGCGACGCCTTCGCCTTCATCGATCCCGTCTTCTCGACCGGCGTCTATCTCGCGATGAACAGCGCCTTCCGGGGGGCTGACGCGGTCGATACCTGCCTGCGTGAGCCCGAGCGGGCGGAACTGGCGCTGAAGAACTTCGAGTCCGAGATCCGGCGCGGCATCGGCACCTTCTCCTGGTACATCTACCGCGTGACGACGCCGGCGATGCGCAACCTTTTCATGGGTCCGCGCAACGTCTTCCGGGTGGAGGAGGCGCTGCTGTCGCTGCTGGCCGGCGACGTCTTCCGTCCGTCTCCGATCCGCTCGAGGCTGCGTATCTTCAAGGCGATCTACTACATGAACGCGGCTCTCGACCTGAAAGCCAATGTCCGGGCGTGGTTCCGCCGCCGCCGCAACGTCCGAGTCGCAACGGGTGAGGTCACATGACGATGCGGGACGGCGCGGCTGAGCGGGCCGGCTGGACAGCCGCCCGCCCGGCCGGGCCGGTCCGCGTCGTCTGGGAATACATCCTGTTCTACGGGCTGCTGCTGCTGTTCGGCGTTCTTTGTCTTGCCTGGAGCTTGCCGGCAGCCCTGTTCGACGCGGTGCTGCCGCGCCGGTACGGTCGTCCCCTCAGCCGCTTCATGATCCGCCTCGGCTTCCGAACCTATCTGGATGCCATGAAGGCTTGCGGCATCCTGAAATGCGACCTAGGCGCACTGGATGCTCTGCGGGGCGAAGGCGGGCTGGTGATCTGCCCCAACCATCCGTCCCTGCTCGATGCGGTGTTCGTGCTCTCCCATCTGCCCAGGACGGTCTGCATCGCCAAAGCCAACGTCTACGACAATCTGTTCCTCGGCAGCGGCGCCCGGATGGCGGGCTATATCCGCAACGATGCGGCGGCGGCCTTGGTGAAATCGGCTGCCCGCGAGGTCCGGGACGGACACCAGCTCCTGATCTTCCCCGAGGGAACCCGGACGGTATCGCCACCGGTCAACCCGCTGAAGGGCGGCTTCGCCCTGATCGCCCGCCATGCCGGCGTGCCGGTCCAGACCGTGCTGATCCAATCCAACACCCGGTTCCTCGGCAAAGGCTGGAACTTCTTCCGCAAGCCCGACTTTCCGCTGGTCTACACCGTGCGTCTCGGACGCCGGTTCGAGCCTGAAGGCGATGTCCGAGCCATGGTTCGCAAAGTCGAAGACCACTACCGGGCCGAGCTCCATTCATGACGCCGTCCAAGACGCATATCGTCCTGATCCCCAGCTACAACACCGGCGCCAAGGTCTTCGAGACGGTGCGGGCGGCGCGCAGCCAGTGGGACCCCGTCTGGGTCGTCGTCGACGGCAGCACTGATGGCACCGCCGAGGAACTGTCGCGCATGGCCGAAGATGATGCTGGTCTACGTGTGCTGGTCCTGCCGGAAAACCGGGGAAAAGGCTCCGCCGTCCTCCACGGACTTCGGCAGGCGGAAGCTCAGGGCTTCACCCATGCCCTCACGATGGATTCCGACGGCCAGCACCCGGCCGACCTGATCCGGCGCTTCCAGCGGATTTCGCAGGACAATCCCGATGCGCTGGTGCTGGGCGTCCCGGTCTTCGCCGCCGATGCGCCGCGCCTTCGGGTCGGCGGCCGTAAGATCTCCAACTGGTGGGCCAACCTGGAAACGTTGTGGGGCGGCATCGGCGACAGCCTGTTCGGCTTCCGCGTCTATCCCATCGCGGCCCTGCGCGCCACCATGGAGACCAACCGCTGGATGCGCCGATTCGACTTCGACCCGGAAGCCGCCGTCCGGCTTTGCTGGATGGGCCTGCGCCCGATCAACGTCCCGGCCCCCGTCCGCTACTTCCGTCCGGAGGAAGGCGGAGTCTCCCACTTCAACTACTACCGCGACAACGTGCTCCTGACCTGGATGCACACGCGCCTGATGCTGGGATTCATCGCCCGCCTGCCGCTGCTGACATGGCGGCGGATGAGGGGGAGCCGCCTGATACCCAGAGCCGGAGAGACTGACCTGTGAGAATGCCTCGCCTCGTAGGTCGGTCTAGAGCGAAGCGGCAGCCGACAAGCAGGCGCGTTCATGTCGGCTGCCGCTTCGCTCTAGCACTACTCTGTCACTCTAAATATTTAGGTAAGTGCGG
>NZ_JCACHA010001119.1:0-5341 GCF_059503625.1 Skermanella sp. | reverse complement strand
TAGAGGACGCCGACCAGCAGCCCGACGGCGAGGGTTATGACATAGGCTTTCATGGAAAAACCTCTCGCCACGGGAAGGAAAAGGCTGCGCCGGGTTACTCGGCGGCCAGCTTGTTCGCGGCGACCGGATCCAGGCGCTGGCCGTGCTTGACGCGCTCGGGCGCCTTGTGGACCATCGTGTAGGCGTAGTCGACGCCCATGCCGTAGGCGCCGGAATGCTCCCGCACGATGTTCATGACGGCGTCGTAGGTATCGCGGTGCGCCCAGTCTCGCTGCCATTCCAGCATCACCTGCTGCCAGGTCACCGGTGCGACGCCGGCCTGGATCATGCGCTGCATGGAGTAATCATGCGCTTCCTTGCTGGTGCCGCCGGACGCGTCGGCGACCATGAAGATCTCGTAGCCGCCCTCGGCCATCGCGGAGAAGGCGAAGCTGTTGTTGCAGACTTCCGTCCACAGGCCGGAGACGACGATCTTCTTCTGGCCGTTCCGGGCGAGCGCGTCGCGGACCTTCTGGTCGTCCCAGGAGTTCATCGAGGTGCGCTCGAGGATCGGGTGGTCGGGGAAGACGCCGAGCAGTTCCGGATAGGTGTGGCCCGAAAAGCTTTCCGTCTCGACCGTCGTCAGCGTCACCGGAATGTCGAATACCTTCGCCGCCTTGGCGAGCGCCACGGTGTTGTTCTTCAGTACCTGACGGTCGATCGACTGAACGCCGAACGCCATCTGCGGCTGCTGATCGATGAAGATGACCTGACAATTGGTCGGAGTCAGAAGCTCCGGCTTGTTGGTGATGCCCATGGCTCGTCCCTCTTCTTGATTCCCTGCGATGCCGCGCAGCATGAAGAATCCGGCCGGGGGGCGATATTGCCTCTGCGTCTCTTTTATATATACGTTGGTATTGCTGTTAAGGCTGATGGGCGACTTGATTGATTTTGGATCGGTTTGGGCGGGACATGCTGAGGCTGGAAAGCGAGTTGCCGGACGACCGGAAATTTCTTGTCTCGACGGTGCCGCCCAGCCGGGGGCAGGTCCGGCTGGCTGTCTGGGTGCTTTGGGCGTTGGTGCTGGCCCTGATCGTCACGGTACCGTTCGCACGGGTCCCGCTGAACGGCACGCAGATCCTGCTGCCGGCTTATGCGACCGCCGTGCTGATGGCCGAGCTGATCACCTCGGCGCTGCTGTTCGTCCTGGTCGCGATCCAGCGCTCCCGCGCCATGCTGGTCCTGGCGGCAGGCTACCTATCGACGGCGCTGCTGATAATCCCGTGGGTCCTCACCTTTCCCGGAGTGTTCGGGCCTTCCGGCCTGCTCGATGCCGGGATACAGGGCACGGCGCTGATCGCGGCGGTCCGGCGCATCGGGCTGCCGCTGTTCGTGCTCGTCTACGTCCTGCTGAAGGATGCCTCTCCCGCCGAGGGCGATCTGTCCGGACCCGTGAACAGGATCGTTCCGGGGAGCATCGCGGCTGTCGTCGCCGCGATCTGCGGACTGACCTGGATCAGCGTTTCGGACGATGCCCTGCTGCCGCGCCTGATGACCGACGCATCACGCGTTTCCGCCATCTGGAGCTACGTTCCGGCAACCGCGTCGGTCCTCTGCCTTGCGGCGCTGGCTCTGCTGTGGTCCCGGCGGCGTTCGGTGCTCGATCTCTGGCTGATGGTCGTCCTGTGCGTCTGGCTGATCGAGACTTTCCTGCTGGGATACATCAGCGCCGGCCGATTCAGCGTCGGCTGGTGGGCCGGCCGCCTTTATGGGCTGATGTCGGCAAGCCTGGTCCTGCTGGTCCTGCTGTCCGAGACGACGACGCTGTACGCGCGGCTCGCGCGGTCCGTCTCGGCCGAACGCCGGACGCGGGAGGCGCGGCTGACGACGATGGAGGTCCTGTCGGCCTCGATCGCCCACGAGGTCAACCAGCCGCTGACGAGCATGGTCACCCATGCCGATGCGGGCTTGCGCTGGCTGCAAAGGGAACATCCCGACCTGGACGAGACCAAGGCGGCGCTGAAGAGCATCGTCAACGACGGACACCGCGCCGCGAAGATCATCGAAAGCGTCAGGACGGTGTTCCGGAAGGGCGCGCAGGACCGGTTTCCGCTGAACGTCAACGGGCTGATCCAGGATGTGCTCGGGCAGACGCAGAGCGATGCGAGGTTGAGCCGCGTCGCCGTCCAGACCGAGCTGGACGGCGACCTGCCGGCGGTCACCGGCAATCCGGTCCAGCTCCAGCAGGTCCTGTCCAACCTGGTGACGAATGCGATCGACGCCATGAGCACGGTCACCGACCGGGCGCGCGTGCTCCGCATCCGGTCCGGTGCCCACGATCCGTACTCCATCGTCGTATCGGTGGAGGATGCCGGCACCGGGCTGGACGCGAAGCACGAGGACCGCATCTTCGAGCCGTTCTTCACGACCAAGTCGTACGGGCTGGGAATGGGCCTGATGATCTGCCAGTCGATCGTCGAGTCGCACGGCGGACGGCTGTGGATGACGAACAACCTCCGGCACGGCGCCACCTTTCACTTTACGCTGCCGGTGGACGGAACCAAGCCGTGACGGCACGGGCCTTGCGCGATCCGGCGGATCAGGCGGCCGAGCGCGACAGGGCGTCCGTCAGTGCCGCGGCCAGGGCCGCTTCCGCATAGGGCTTCTGAAGGATTGGACTGTCGGGGAACACGCCGTCGATGCCGGCGGCGCCGTAGCCGGTGGCGAACACGAACGGCACGCCCCGGCGGGTCAGCACCTCGGCAACCGGAAAGACCTTTTCGCCGGCCACGTTGACGTCGAGCACGGCGGCATCGATCTCCGCCTCGCCGGCGAGCTGGAGAGCGTGGCGGATGCGCGACGCGGGCCCGATCACGAAGCAGCCGAAGCCCTTGAGGATTTCCCCCAGCTCCATGGCGACCAGCATCTCGTCCTCCACCACGAGGACGCGCAGCGCCTCGAGGCTTCTCGGTTCCGCATCACCCTCGGTCACGCCACCGCCCCGGCCGCCAGTTTCGTTTCCGTATCGGCGCCGGTTCCGGCAGCGGCGCCGGTGACAAGCGGAAACTCGATCACGCAGCGGAGGCCGCCGACCGGGAAATCCAATGTCACCATTCCATCCAGTTGATTGGCAAGCCCGCCACCGAGCAGGCGCGTGCCGAATCCTTGCCGCGTCGGCGCCGATACGGGAGGCCCGCCGGCTTCTTCCCACACGATCTTCAGCCAGGGCTTGCCGTTGACCGGGGCTATCGACCAGCCGACCCGCACGTGGCCGCCGGCAGCCGACAGGGCTCCGTATTTGGCGGCGTTGGTCGCCAGTTCGTGGAAGGCCATGCCGATCGCGACGGCGTCTTGCGGCGGCAGCAACACGGCCGGGCCTTTCAGCACGGCGCGGCTTTGGCCGTAGGGCGCCAGTTCGGACCGGGCAAGCTCCGCCAGCGGCGCGTTTTCCCAGTTGCCGCGCGTCAGCAGGTCGTGGGTGTGCGAGAGGGCGAACAGACGACCTTCGAAGGAAGCGGCAAACGCCTCTGGCGTCGGGGCGGACCGCGACGTCTGGCGTGCGATCGACTGGACGGCGGCCAGCGTGTTCTTGACCCGGTGGTTGAGTTCGTCGAGCAGGAGCTTGCGGCGCTCCGCCTCCTTCTGGACCGCGCCGAACAGCCGGGCATTGTCGACCGCCACGGCGGCCTGGGCGGCGAGGCCGGCGACCAGCCGCTCGGCGCGGATGGTGAAGACTCCGGGCTTGCCGTGTCCGAGGAGCAGCCCGCCGAGCGTTTCGCCGGAGCGGGAAACGACGGGGACGGCCAGATAGCTGCGGACCATGGGATGGCCCGGCGGCATGCCGCCGTGCGGCGCGTTCCTGCCGTAGCGGGGGTCTTTCGTGATGTCGTCGGACCGGACCGGAGCCTCGCCCCGGAAGGTGGGGGCGAACAGCTCCGTGTTGCGCGGCATCGAGTAGCCGGCGAACAGGCGGGGATTGGCGCCGGACAGCGCGTGCAGCATGTAGGATTCGCCGCGTTCGTCGTGAACGTTGTAGAAAAAGGCGCCGACCTGGGCGCCCGAAACGCGGGTCGCGGCGTCGGTGATCGATTGCACCAGCCGGTCGAGGTCGAGCTGTGCCGAAACCTCGGCGCCGACGGCATTGATGATCTCGAGTTCCTGCGCACGCAGCAGCTCGGCCGCCGAAGCGCGCTCCGCTTCGGCGCGGGCGCGCGACTGGAACCACGCGGCGATCAGCAGCATCGCCGTGGCGAGCAGTCCGCCGATGGCGACGACGGTGACCAGCCAGCGCCCCGATGTCGCTTCAAGGCCGGGACCCGCGATGTAGACGGTCGTCCAGTGCCGGCCGGCCACCTCCAGGGAGCGTTCCATCCTGTAGCGGACGTCGCTGAAGGCGTTCCAGTCTCCGGAACGGTGCATCAGCGTACCGGTGTCCGGTTCGCCGTCATGGACCTCCAGTGCCAGGTAGGGCCTCGCCTCGCCTCCCAGGAGCTTGCCGAGCAGGTCGTCGGCGCGGAACGGGGCATAGGCGTGGCCCAGGAACTGCCGGCGCCGCTCCTCGACCGTGGCCGGGACGGTGCCGTTCCGATAGACCGGCACGTAGATCAGGAAGCCCGACTGCGCCTGCCGGTCGATCTCCTGGACGAGGCGGACCTTGCCGGACGAGGCAGGCTCCCCGGTGTCGCGCGCCCGCTCCATGGCGGCGCGGCGCACCGGATCGACCGACATGTCGAAGCCGACCGCGACCTTGTTGCGGCGGTCGAACGGCTCCAGGTAGATGATCGTGTTGATCTCGGTCCTCGGCGTGTCCGGCCAGATCCGGAACCCCTCGGCACCCTGAGTCCGCATGTCGGCTTCGATCTGCTTTTCCCGACCGGGCGGGACGTGCACGCTGTAGCCGATGCCTTGGATACCGGGGTAGCGCTCCCCCAGGGTAAGCTTCGTGACGAAAGCCTTGAACTCCGCCCGCGTAACTTCGTCGCTCGCGGCGAAAAGGGCGGCGGTGGACCGGATGACCGCGATGTAGGTCTCCATGCGGTCGAGCATCGCGGCCTGGGTCTGTTCGACCCCGCGCAGAAAACGCTCCTGATCCGTCCGCTCCACCGACTTCCAGGTCGCGACGGTCGCGATGGCGGTGGCAAGCAGTCCCAGGGTCGCGATCAGTACCGGCCAGCCGAGATGGGTCCACGGCATCCGTCGTGAAGAGGAGGCGTCGGTCGAATGGCCAGTCGGATGCACCGATCGCTCGAAGAAGTATTGGGACCGCATCATCAACTTATACCCGGCAGCCACATAGCCTGAGAAGCCCGCTCTTGGCGGGATGTGGAACGAACAACTGCACTTTGGATATTTCGGGTAAGGC
>NZ_JCACHA010001118.1:0-5353 GCF_059503625.1 Skermanella sp. | reverse complement strand
CGCGAGTACATCGTCACAGCCCATCCGCCGGAAGACGCGGATCAGGAGCGGGCAATGGAGCATTATATAGGACTTGCCCGCACCCTCGGCCCTCGGGTCGGCTACGAAGGTGGAGCGGAGGCGGTCATACGGCTGGCAGCCGATCTCGCAAGCATCGAAGCGATGATACGTCTCGGCTTGGTGGTGTCGGATCCTTCGGAAGCCACTGAAGCGGCAATTGAACTCAGAAATTTTTGGATGTTTTCCGGCTTAGGGACCAGCAGTCTTCTTGAGGAAGCTGGTGAGTTTGCGAGAAATCGGAAGGATTTCCAGGCTCTTGCAAATTGTATTCTGAGCCTGGGCAATATCGCGTTGGCGGGGGCGGATCATGACGCGGCGCGTACGCAGTACGAGGTGGCGCTGCCGCTCTACCGCCAAGTCGGCGCCGTGCTCGGCGAGGCGAACTGCATCCAGAGCCTGGGCGATATCGCGTTGGCGCGGTCGGATCATGACGCGGCGCGCGCGCGGTACGAGGAGGCGCTGCCGCTCTGCCGCCAAGTCGGCGACTTGCTCGGCGAGGCGAACTGCATTCAGAGCCTGGGCAACATCGCGTTGGCGCGGTCGGATCATGACGCAGCCCAAAAACAACTAGAGAGAGCATTAAAGATTTATGAACGCATCCAAGAGTCTTATTCGATTGGATGTACTCATCTAAGGCTGGCGAGTATCGCTAGAAACGACGCCGAATGCCAAGCCCACATAGCTACAGCGCGGAAAGCGTGGGTGTCGATCAACCGTCCCGATCTCGTTAAGGAACTCGACGCCGAGTTTCCACCTCCACCCTAACGCCGCCGCAAACCCGCTCTCGCCGCACCCTAACCCCCCGCTCCCCAGCCATTCCCCAGCCGCATTTGTGCCATGCGCTCCTTGGTATTAGTGTGCGACCACTTAGCTGAAGGGCACCATGAGCACACATCTCCCGCCTTTGCCGCGCGATATCGGCACCGTCAACTGGATCGGCCTGTGGACGCTGTACCAGCGTGAGGTGTACCGGTTCCTGAAGGTCTATACCCAGACCATCGCCGCCCCGGTCGTCACGACGCTGCTGTTCTATGCCGTCTTCGCGCTGGCGCTGGGCGGGGTCGTGCGGATGGCGGGGAGCGTGCCGTTCCTGGTGTTCCTCGGGCCGGGCCTGATCGTCATGGCGATGGCGCAGAACGCGTTCGCCAATACGTCGTCCTCCGTCGTCATCGCCAAGGTCCAGGGCAATATCGTGGACGTGCTGATGCCGCCGCTCTCTCCGCTGGAGATGGCCGTCGCCTATGTCGGCGGCGGGGTCACGCGCGGGATGTTCGTCGGTGTCGTGACCGGCATCGCGATCTGGGCCTTCGTGCCGCTCGGCATCCATTCGCCCGCCTATATCCTGTTCCACGGCCTGATGGCGTCGATGATGCTGGCGCAGCTCGGCATGATCGGCGGCATCTGGTCGGAGAAGTTCGACCATATCGCGGCCTTCACCAACTTCGTCGTGACGCCGCTGACCTTCCTGTCCGGCACCTTCTATTCGGTGGACCGGCTGCCGCCGGCCTTCTGGTGGCTGGCGCATTTCAACCCGTTCTTCTACATGATCGACGGCTTCCGCTACGGCTTCATCGGCCAGTCCGACGGCACGCTGGCGATTGGCGTCGCGGTCATGCTGGGGATCAATGCGGCGCTGGGCGTCCTGCTGCTCCGCATGCTGTCCTCGGGCTACAAGCTGAAGGCTTGAGGCACGCCATGCCGCCGCGCAAAGTCGCGCGCGTCCTGTGGCTGGGCGCGTGGACGCTGTTCCTCCGCGAACTCCGGCGCTATTCCAAGGAAGCGCTGGAAACCGTCCTCGCCCCCGCCTTCCAGGCGCTGGTCTATTTCGTCATCCTGGTCTTCGCCCTCGGCCCCGAGCGCGGCACGGGGGAGGGCGAAACGCTGCTCTCCCACGCCGTTCCCGGCCTGATCCTGATGGCCGTCCTGTTCCGCTCGGCCGAGACGACCGCGTTCAGCCTGCTGCTGGACCGGATGGAAGGCATCATCAGCGATGTCCTGATGGCCCCGCTGGGCGCCGCCGAAATGACCGCCGCCTATGCCCTGGCCGGAGCGGTCAGCGGGCTGGCGACCGGGGCCGTCGTGCTGGCCGGCGCCATGCTGGTGTGGCCGCTGCCGCCCGCCCATTTCTGGGCTCTGCCGGTCTTCGCCGCACTCTCCGCCCTGATGATGTCGCTGGCCGGCATGCTGATCGGGCTGTTCTGCGAGAAGTGGGACCATATGGCGGCGGCCTTCGTCTTCGTCCTGACGCCGCTGACCTTCCTGTCCGGCGTCTTCGCGCCGGTCGCTACGCTCCCCGATGCCGTCGCCTTCGCCGTCCGGTTCAACCCGATCTTCCACGCGATAGAGGGCTTCCGGTACGGCTTCCTCGGCTCCGGCACCAGCACCGATCCCTTGGCTTCGCTGGCCGTCGTCGCGGGGACCGTCTTCTTCCTGCTGGCGTGCAATGGTGTGCTGATCCACCGCGGATACAAGCTGAAGCCGTAATGCGGCCGTAAGTTCAGGGCGTTACGTCGATTCAGTCCCGCAATCGTTGACATTGCCGCCACGGCTTTGGATAGTCTGCGGTTTTCCGGAGGGCTATGTCTTTCGGAAAGCCGGCAGTGGTGGATCGCTGCCGGAACTGAACCCGTTGGGGGCTTACCCGTGATCCCAGTTGTCATGCCCACCTATGCCCGTGCGGATGTCGTTTTCGAACGGGGCGAAGGTCCTTATCTCTTCGATACCAACGGCAAGCGCTACCTGGATTTCGCCAGTGGCGTCGCCGTTACCGCCTTTGGCCATGCCCATCCCTACCTGATCAAGGCCCTGACCGATCAGGCCCATAAGGTGTGGCATACGTCCAATCTGTTCCGAGTGGCGGGTCAGGAGAGTCTGGGGCGACGACTGGTCGACAACACCTTCGCCGACACGGTGTTCTTCACCAATTCCGGCGTCGAAGCCTGGGAGTGCGCGATCAAGGTCGTGCGGAAATACCAGTACGAGACGGGGCATCCCGAACGCTGGCGGATCATCACCGCCGGCGGCGCCTTCCATGGGCGGACGACCACGGCCATCGCCGCGACCAAGCAGGAAAAGATGGTCAAGGGCTTCGGCCCGATGCAGGACGGCTTCGATCAGGTCGCCTTCGGCAACATGAACGAGCTGCGCGCCGCCATCACGAATGAGACGGCCGGCATCTCGATCGAGCCGGTCCAGGGCGAGGGCGGCATCCGCGCCGGTTCGCTCGACTACCTGCGGGCATTGCGCGCGGTCTGCGACGAATACGGCCTGCTGCTGATGTTCGACGAGATCCAGACCGGCATGGGCCGGACCGGCAAGCTGTTCGCGCACGAATGGGCCGGCGTCACCCCCGACGTGATGGCGGCGGCCAAGGGCATCGGCGGCGGCTTCCCGCTCGGCGCCTGCCTCGCCACGGAAAAGGCGGCGGTCGGCATGACGGCGGGCACCCACGGCTCGACCTATGGCGGCAACCCGCTCGCCATGGCGGTCGGCAACGCCGTGCTCGACCTGATGCTGGAGCCGGGCTTCCTGGAAGGCGTCGACCGCATCGCCCGCGTCTTCTGGGGCCGGCTGAACGAACTGGCCGCCCGCCACCCCAAGGTGATCGCGGAAGTGCGCGGCGCCGGTCTCCTGCTCGGCCTGCGCATCCAGCCGGAAATCGTCAACGGCACAGTCGTCGACAAGCTGCGCGACGCCGGCCTGCTGACGGTCGGGGCCGGCGACAACGTCGTCCGGCTGCTGCCGCCGCTGATCATCACCGAGGCCGAGATCGACGAAGCCATCGGCATCCTCGACAAGGTCCTGCCGGAGCTGGCGCCATGACCTCCGGTGCCGGCGTCCGCCACTTCCTCGACCTCGACGATTTCGACACCGCGACGCTGCGCTCCATCCTGGAGCGCGGCAACGCCCTGAAGAAGGCGGGCAGGACCGACAAGCCGCTGGCGGGCAAGACGCTCGCCATGATCTTCGAGAAGCCCTCGACCCGGACCCGCGTCTCCTTCGAAGTCGGCATGCGCCAGCTCGGTGGCGACGTTGTCATGCTCAGCTCCAAGGAGATGCAGCTTGGCCGGGGCGAAACGGTGGCCGACACCGCCAAGGTGCTGTCGCGCTTCGTCGACGTCATCATGCTGCGGACGGATTCGGAAGAAAAGCTGCTGGAACTGGCGGAGCACGCCACGGTCCCGGTCATCAACGGCCTGACCGACCGGTCGCACCCCTGCCAGATCATGGCCGACCTGATGACGTTCGAGGAACACCGGGGACCGATCGCCGGCAAGGTCGTGGCCTGGAGCGGCGACGGCAACAACGTCGCGGCAAGCTGGATCCACGCCGCGGTCCGTTTCGGCTTCGAACTCCGGCTGGCTTGTCCCGAGGGGCTGAAGCCGCCGCCCGGCCTGATCGACTGGGCGGCGGGGCAGGGCGGCAAGGTCAGCGTGACCGGCGATCCGCAGGCCGCCGTCGCCGGCGCCGACTGCGTCGTCACCGACACCTGGGTCTCGATGAACCAGGAAGATGGGGAAACCCGCCATAACCTGCTCGCCCCCTACCGGGTCGATCGGCGCCTTATGGCAAATGCGAAATCAGACGCCATATTCATGCATTGTCTGCCCGCCCATCGCGGAGACGAGGTCACGGCTGACGTGATCGACGGCCCCAATTCGGTCGTGTGGGACGAGGCGGAAAATCGCCTGCACGCCCAGAAGGGCATTTTAACCTGGTGTCTGGATTCATGAGTTTCCCCGGTTCATCCGTAAACCCGATCGTAAACCCCCGTAACGACGACATCGTACAACCCTTCCAGATCGACGCCTCGGATCTGCGCGGCCGGCTGGTCCGGGTCGGTCCCGTCCTTGACGAGATCCTGTCGAAGCACGCCTACCCCGAGCCGGTCGCCCGCCTGCTGGGGGAGACCATCACGCTCGCCATCACCCTGGCCGGCGCTCTGAAGTACGAGGGCATCTTCACCCTCCAGACCAAGGGCGACGGTCCGATCTCCCTGATGGTCGCCGACGTCACCAGCACCGGCGACGTGCGCGGCTATGCCCAGTTCGACGCGGAGCGCCTGAGCGCCGCCGATACCGGCAGCACCGCCCCGGTGCCCACCCTGCTCGGAACAGGCTATATCGCCTTTACCGTCGATCAGGGCGAGCATACCGAGCGCTATCAGGGCATCGTCGATCTGTCCGGCGAGACCCTGTCGGACAGCATCCAGCATTACTTCCGCCAGTCCGAGCAGCTCGATACCGGCATCAAGGTCGCGGTCGCCTTTACCGATGTCGGCTGGCGCGGCGGC
>NZ_JCACHA010001117.1:0-5366 GCF_059503625.1 Skermanella sp. | reverse complement strand
TGGAGGGCCGCCAGGAACTCATGGGTTTCCGGGGCGTGCATCGGCGTCCTGATGATGCCGGGGGAGACGGCGTTCACGCGGATGCCCCTGGTCGCGTATTCGATTGCCAGCGCCTTGGTGGCGGAGTTGATGCCGCCCTTGGTGAGATTGGCGAGCGCGCTCGGCACACTGCCGTTCGGATGATCGACGAGGCTGGTGGTGATGCTGACGATGTGGCCCGATCCCTGCCTGAGCATCTCCGTCGCCACGCGTTGCGTGATGTGGAAGAAGCCGGCGAGATTGGTCGCGATCTTGGTGTCGAAGTCCTCGACGGTGTAGTCGGTGAAGGATTTGGCGATGAAGATGCCGGCATTGTTGACCAGCGTGTCGATCCGCCCGAACCGCGAGATCCCCTGCCCAACCACCGCTTCAGCGGTCGCCGGATCGCCGACGTCGCCGCGCACTGCCAAGATATCGCGATCGCCGGTCTGCTCGATCGAGCGGGAGGTCGCCACCACCCGGTAGTTGCGATCCCGGAACGCCTTGACCAGGCCGGCGCCGATGCCTTGTGATGCGCCTGTGATGATGGCCACTTTCTGCTCGCTGCCCATGATTACCCTCGATGATGTCCCCAGCCTGCGGGATTGCGGCTGACAGCCCGTCTTGGCTGTTGAGGATCTTGAAGTATTCGGTGGGACGGCTGAATGGCCGCCGTCCGGCAGGCATTCTTCCCACAGCCGGAAGAATAAGGGCGCGGATCAGGATTTCAGCGCAAGGGCCTCGGTGGACAGCCTCGCGAACTCCGCGCGCAGACGGGGGACCGCCAAGTCCATGAAGGCGAGCACCTTGGGAACCAACATGCGCCCCCGCGGCATGAGAAGCTTGACCAGCATGGCCGGGGGTTCCGCATCCCGCAGCAGGAGCCGCAACGACCCGTCATGAACGCGCTCGGCCACGTGAACGGTGTAGAGCCGGGTCACGTCGAGCCCGCCGACTGCGGCGGCCAGCGCCGCGCGGACGCTGTTAACAACCAGCCGGGGCTTGAACTGGACAGACCAAGCGATGGAACTCCCTCTTGCTGGCGGAAAGAGACGTGCACATGAAAGAACGAAGAACTGAACTTCGAAGCTGATTGACAATGCCAAGCATCGCGGCCTGATCTCCCAACACATTTTTCTTCTCCCGGTCGCCTTCACAGGAGAGAACGGTAAACGCCAGGAAAACTCGCTCCGCCGCGAGTATAGGCCTGCTCAAATTGACACGACCGATCGACATCCACGACCAGGGAACCGGGTTGGTCCGTCAGGTGCATCCATGCCGTATAACCAACGAGATTGCCTTGTCCTGACTGACGCTGAGTGTAAGAGATGTCGCGTAACGTTTCAGGAGGAACATCGTAGGCATCGATCACGGATGCGACCGTGGGGGTACAGGGATGATTATTGTATCGGGTGAGCGTCGAGGTGGTCACTTGGCTTGGCGCCTCAAGCTTGGGGGGCACTCCGACACACGCGGACGCTGCAAAAAAGACGCCAAGTATCGGCGATAGGGGTGCTTTCAGGTCGAGCAGCATGCGAAGACGCATGGTATTTCCCTTCCTTCCAAGTGTGGAGCTTCAAGCCCTGACACAACCTTCTGCGACGAGACTTCTCCATCTATCGGACCTGACGCAACAGCTTGACACCGTCTGCGGCAAAACTCTGCCTCTCATAACGCCGAATTCCGGTATGACGGAAACTCAGGAATTTGCGTCATCTCCGTAGTATCAGCACCTGCATCTGCCATCTCGTTACCGAAGATGACCCGCTCGGTGATCTGCTGGTTTAGCCGAAGACGTCGCCATGTGCCGGGGCTTATTCCAACAGTGCGGGAGAAGACGCGGGTGAAATGACTTTGATCGGCAAAACCGCAAGCAAGAGCGGTCTGCGCCAATGGCAGATCGGTGCCCATCAGAAGCTCTTTGGCCTTCTCAACGCGGCTTTCCAGCAGCCAGCGGTGAGGAGGTTTGCCTGTGCTTTGCTTAAAGGACCGGGCAAAATGACTGACCGATAATTTGCATTCACTGGCGAGCAAAGCCAAAGTTATGTCATGCCCAAGATGGGTGGTCATGAGCGCCTTGGCGCGTGTCTCCTGCCACGGCGCCAATCCGCCGGCGAGTGGAGCAGGCAATGTCTCGGAACAGTCGATCACCTGCATCGAGTGGCTTACGAAGATCCTGCCGGCTTGTCTCACGGCACTTCCTCCAGGCTGATCTTGATTATATGCACGCTGTCCTGGTCGACAGCATGGTTCATCTGCCTCATGAAGTTGGTCAGCACCTTCGGGTCTGCGGTCCAGGTCGGTGGAACCTGCAGTCTCGCTCCACAATGACGAGGTCGTCGTTGAAGGCGAAGCGCCACCGCGTGCGATCTTGTTCGTGAAATCCCGAATTTCATTGCCTCTGCCGCCGCCGACCGGGAGCGTCGGGAGATTGGTGGTGCTGGTAGATAGGGGCATTTCGGAGCAAGGTTCAGTGTCGGCTTCGGAGAGCCATCTTTGGCCGCCGCCCCCAGGCTTTCGAAGATCCCGCGCCATCGTGACGAACGAGCTTTGACCACTGTCCTCCTTCCTCAGCTTGATGCGGGCTCCCTGCAGGCGGTCGATGGTGCCGATGTGAACGCCGTCAGCCCCGATCACCTCTATGTGCTCTCGGATCGCGCTGCTACCCGTCATGTGCCTTCTCCTGCTTTCACATTGCTCCAAGCGTCACGAGACCCCGCGTTCAAGTTACTCATGGCTGACCAGCCGTACCGCCGAGGGTTTCTGTTGGGTTCCGCAACTCGGGGGGGACCACACCCCGCTCTCCCGCGCCACGCCCCAATCGTCCGGCGATTTCGGACACATGCCGCCCCTGGAATCGGGCGCCGTCGAGTTCGTTCCTTGTCGGCTGCCGTGAGCCATCGCCGCCCGCGAGAGTAGTCGCGCCATACGGCGTTCCGCCCGAGACCTCATCCATGTTAGTCAGACCGGCGAAGGAATAAGGCAGCCCGACAATGATCATGCCGAGGTGCAGAAGGGTTGTGTGGAACGATGTGATCGTCGTTTCCTGGCCGCCGTGCTGGGTCGCGGTCGAGGCGAACACGCTGCCAACTTTGCCGACCAAGGCTCCCTGGGCCCAAAGTCCTCCGGTCTGATCGAGGAAGTTGCGCATCTGCGCCGCCATGTTGCCGTAGCGGGTCGGCGTACCGAAAATGACGGCATCGTAGTCGCCCAGCTCGTTGGGGCTGGCGATCGGAGCGTCCTGATCGATCTTCATGCCGGCTGTCCGGGCCACCTCTTCCGGCACCAGTTCAGGGACACGCTTGACGGTCACGTCCGTGCCCGCGACGGAGCGAGCGCCTTCCGCGATGGCCTGGGCCATTCGTTCGATGTGGCCGTAGGATGAGTAGTAAAGAACCAGAACCTTTGCCATGGGGCGACCTCTGCTTGAGTGCTAGGGTTGGCGGCATCAAGAGCTGCAAATTCATCTTCAAGACTTCACCTCATCCTCTCCCGAGCACCAGAAAATGCCGGTCCACAGGCTCGCCAGGTACCTGATGAAAGCGACGGGCCTCGGCGTCCACCTTCAAGACGCGTCGCTGCTTGTGCAGGTGCCGACTGTGGCCTCCACGAAGAGGATGCAGCTGGTGTTGACGCAGGTTCAGTCCAACTGTTTTCGCTCGTTCGAGCGACCTTCATTCCAGCACTGGTCAGCCGCTCTACCAGGGGTGGGGCCAGCCTGACCGGTACCAATGATGATGGTGTCGAAGACTGTCGTTATGTGGCTGCTCCCAGCGTTTTGGTGCAGCTCTGGACAACACAGAGGTGGCTGAGGTGCATGGGGGCCATTACGGTTAGCTCCTGGAGAGAGTTGTGCATGGCGGTTTCTTTGGTTCAGTAGTCAGCGTTTTCCAGAGGCAAGCTCCCATACAGCGTCAGCGAATTCCTTAGGTGCTTCTTCGGGCAGGTTGTGACCTACGTTCGCAACTACGCGATGCTGCCGCCCGCCGAGGAACTTTGGGGCTGTCGATTTGCCGTCTGTTGCCGGAACGACCCCGTCCGCGTCCCCGTCCAGCGTGATTGTCGGAACCTTGATGATAGGCATTGCAGCAAGCTGCAGTTCGACACTCTCATACGGAGAGTATCCCGCCGCCAGGCCAAGGCGATGACGGTAGGAGTGGATCACCACATCGACGTAGTCCGGGTTCTCGAAGGCACTCGTGTGCCGGTCGAGGGTCGCCTCGTCAAAGCGCCAGGTCGGCGAGTTGCGCAGCCACAGGGATCTCGCGAGATCGCGCCTGTTGGCCGCCAAGCCTGCGCGTCCCCGCTCGGTCTGGAAATAGTACTGGTACCAGAGCCCTGATTCGATCGAGGGAGGAAGAGGCTGCCCGGCCTTGGCGATGTCCTGGATGAGATAGCTGTTGACGGACACCAGCCCCGCGCATCGCTCGGGCCAGAGGGCTGCAGCGACGCATGCGGCCCGTCCACCCCAGTCATAGCCGGCAAGCACAGCGCGGTTTAACCCCAAGGCATCCATCAGGGCGATCACATCAACGCCGATCGCGCCTTGCTGCCCGGACCGCGGTGTTCCGCCATCTAGGAAATGCGTTGAGCCATGCCCCCGCAGATAGGGGACAATCACCCGACACCCATGCTCGGCGAGCATCGGCGCGACCTCAACGTAGCTGTCGACGGAGTACGGAAACCCATGCAGCAGCAGCACCGGCGGGCCATCAGCCGATCCGGTCTCGTAGTAGCCGATGTCGAGGACACCCGCCCTGATCTGCCTGACTGGAGCAAACCTTTGGTTGATTCCCTGTGCGTCACTGGCATTCGCAGGCACCGTACCCATGCGTGCCATTCCTGCTGTTGCGATGCCCGCCGCAGCCGCACCCAGGAAGCTTCGGCGACTGTGTCTGATTGCATCCATCATGGCGCGGCTCTCCGGTTGGCTATCGGTTCGATTATTCCTTTCTACGGGCTGATCAGACGCCCACGTAGACCAGCTTCGTAAACAGCATGGGGCTCACGGCGAACCGGGCCCACTTGGCATCGAAGTCGGCAGTCGGGTTGGCTGTCACGATTTCATCAAGCGATCGTCCCTGCTTCTTCAGGCCAGCCACCTTCTCGCGAACGGCGACGAGCATATCGCGGTAGTCCCTGAGTTGCGCTTTATTGCTGGCCGGACCATGACCAGGGATCACGATCGTCCTGTCGGTGGCAGCGGCGAGATTGGCCTCGGTAGCCCGGATCGTTCCATCGAGACTGCCGCCGGTTGAATAATCGATGAACGGGTAGAAGCCGTTCCAGTACGTGTCGCCGGTATGCAGGACGTCGGCATCGGTGAAGGTCACAGAGATGTCGCCATC
>NZ_JCACHA010001116.1:0-5366 GCF_059503625.1 Skermanella sp. | reverse complement strand
TCGAGAAGCTGGCCGCCGACCTCGGATGCCGGGGTCAGCTTGTCCGCGCTCTGGAGCTTGTGCGCCAGGGTGAAGACCTTTGTCAGTTCCAGCCGCAGGCCGTTTTCCACGATCAGGCGGATCACGCCCAAGGCCGCGCGGCGCAGCGCGTAGGGGTCCTTGGAGCCGGTCGGCTTCTCGTCGATCGCGAAGAACCCGACGAGGGTGTCCAGCTTGTCGGCCAGCGCCACGGCGATGCTGACGGGTGCCGTCGGGCAGCGGTCGGTGGGGCCGAGCGGCTTGTAATGTTCCGCGATGGCGTCGGCGACCGGTGCGTCCAGGCCTTCACCGAGCGCGTAGTAGCGGCCCATGACGCCCTGAAGCTCCGGGAACTCCCCGACCATGCCGGTGACGAGGTCGGCCTTGGCGAGCCGGGCGGCCAGCCGCGCCTGATCGGGATCGGCGCCGGGGATGAAGGCCGCCAGTTCTGCCGCCAGCGTCTCCATCCGGGAAACCTTTTCGGCGACGGTGCCGAGACGGGCGTGGAAGGTGACGGCATCGAGCGAGGGGACGCGTTCCTCCAGCTTCACCTTGCGGTCCTGGTCCCAGAAGAACTTGGCGTCCGACAGGCGGGCGCGCAGGACGCGTTCGTTGCCGGCGATCACGGCGGCGCCGCCGTCCGAGGTGGTCGTATTGGCGACCACGACGAATCGGGGAGCGAGTTTGCCGGTGGCATCCGTCGTCGCGAAATATTTCTGGTGCGTCCGCATCGAGGTGGTCAACACCTCCGGCGGGACGTCCATGAACTGCTGGTCGATGGCGCCGCTCAGCACGACCGGCCATTCGACGAGGCCGGTGACCTCGTCTGCCAAGCCTTCGTCGGGAGCGACGACAAGGCCGTGGCTGCCGGCGACTTCCGCCGCGTCGGCGGCGATCTTGGCGCGGCGCTCGTCGCGGGACAGGATGACGTGGGCATCCAGCAAGCCGTCGCGGTACGCGTCGAAGTTGCCGGCGGCGATCACGGCATCCGGGGAAAGAAAGCGATGCCCCCGCGTCCTGTCGGTAAATGTCATCATTCCGACTTTTCCGCCGAGGTCGAACGAGCCTTCCAGCAACTTCCCGTCGAAGACGGCGAGGATGTGATGGATCGGCCGGACCCAGCGGAAGGTGCCGGTGGCCCAGCGCATGCTCTTGGGCCAGGGGAACTCGCGGATCGTCTCGCTGATCAGGCCGGGCAGGACCTCGGCGGTGTCGCGGCCGGGCTTCTCGGTCACGGCGAACCAGAAGACGCCCTTGCCGGTGTCGCGCTGTTCGCACTGGTCCAGGCTGGCAAGGCCGGCGCCGCGCAGGAAACCGGCGACGGCCTGCTCGGGCGAGCCGACGCGCGGACCCTTGCGCTCCTCCCGGACGTCCGCCGTGCGGGATGCCAGACCTTCGACCACCAGCGCCAGACGGCGGGGCGTGGAATGGGCTTGCGACGATCCGATCTCAAGCCCGGCCGCCGCCAGCTTGGTGGTGATCAGGCGCTGAAGATCCTCGGCCGCACGGGCTTGCATGCGTGCCGGAATATCTTCGGAGAACAGTTCGATAAGAAGCTGGGGCATGATATCCGGCGGTTCGATCAGGAGGTGGGGCCGGAGGGCGGCGCCGCATCGGAAGCTATCGGCGGCTTTCCGTCTGTCGACGGAGATCCCGCGATCCAGGCTTCGCAGCAGCCTTTGGCGAGGGTGCGGACCCGTCCGATATAGGCGGCCCGCTCGACCACGCTGATCACGCCGCGCGCGTCCAGCAGGTTGAACAGGTGGCTGGCCTTGATGGCCTGGTCATAGGCGGGCAGGGCCAGCTTTTCGTTCAGGAGGGACTGGCACTCGGCCTCGGCGTCCTTGAAGTGCTGGAGCAGCCGGTCGGTGTTGGCATGCTCGAAGTTGAAGGCGGAATACTCGATCTCCGCCCGCTTGAAGACGTCGCCGTAGCGGACGCCGGCCCCGTTGAAGTCGAGGTCGTAGACGTTCTCGACGCCCTGGACATACATGGCGAGGCGTTCCAGCCCATAGGTCAGCTCGACCGCGATGGGATCGCACTCGATCCCGCCGACCTGCTGGAAATAGGTGAACTGGGTGACTTCCATGCCGTCGCACCAGACTTCCCAGCCCAGCCCCCAGGCGCCCAGGGTCGGGCTTTCCCAGTCGTCCTCGACGAAACGGATGTCGTGCAGCGCCGGGTCGATGCCCAGCGCGTAGAGGCTTTTCAGGTAGAGGTCCTGCGCGTCCGCCGGCGACGGCTTCAGGATGACCTGGAACTGGTAATAGTGCTGCAACCGGTTCGGATTTTCGCCGTAGCGCCCGTCCTTGGGGCGGCGCGACGGCTGGACATAGGCGGCGCGCCACGGCTGCGGCCCAAGTGCCCGGAGCGTCGTCGCCGGGTGGAACGTGCCGGCGCCCACTTCCATGTCGTAGGGCTGGAGAATGACGCAGCCCTGCTCCGCCCAATAATTCTGGAGCTTGAGGATCAAGCCCTGGAAACTGAGAGGCCGTTTGGAACCGCTTGATTCCGCCGATCCGGAGGGCTGGGTCGCCGCGCTTGCAGGCGCCATGGTCGTTCACGCTTTATCGTTTTGTTGCAGTGCGTGGACGATACGCGGGCAGTCTGCCGGAATCAAGTGCGGGCGGGTCGTTCCTTGGACCTGATTGGGAGGCCTGGAACGGGGTGTTCAACGATAGGGGCAGTCGGGCCGCCCGCAACTGGTCGCTTTGGTTGCCGACACATAAACGTTGCAGGCCGGACAGCGGATCATTTCCTCCGCATTGGGGCGCGGACGGGGCAGGCCGCCTTCGTTGGCGTCCAGCTTCCGCTTCGCCTCCATCCTGGCGTTGATCCGGGCGACGTACCGGTAGCCGTACCAGACGACGGCGATCAGCAGGATGAGGGTGAGGATCTTTGAGAACATGCGTCTTCATTACGGCGGCGGGGCGGGGGCGGTCAAGGAGCGAGCGCCCATGTCCGCCATTCACATCCCCATCAATGCAGCCAGCTTCGCACGCAGGTCCGCCAGCACCGCCGGGGGAACCTTGCCGCCGGCGTAGGTGATGGGGCGGGCCATCGTGTCTATGCTTCGGACGAGACTTGTCAGCACCTCGCCGGTCACCGCCAAGCCTTCGGGAAGCACGACGCTCGTTCCAAAGGGACGAATCCGCGATGTGATTGGGCAGACTATGGCGAGGCGTGTCGTCTGCCAGAAAGCCACTGGCGAAACGACGACAGCTGGTCGTCGGCCGCTCTGCTCTCGACCCACGCGCGGATCTAAGTCGGTCCATATCAAATCGCCTTCATCGGGTTCGTAGATCAATCCACCACTTCCCGGCCGACGTCAGGCCCCCAGTCGAACGCTTCGCGCATGTCCTCCGGGGTGATTCCGGTCAGAAGTTCCTCAAGCCTGTAGTGCGGACGATCGGTCCTGATTATGAGGCGATCTCCTTCAGCCTCGATTTCGACCCGAGCGCCGTCTTTCAGACCGAGCCGGCCAGCTAATTCCTTTGGAATCCGCAGCCCCAAGCTGTTGCCCCAGCGAGCCAATTGAACTTGCATCATGTCCTCCATGATATACGCAGTATATCCTAATGGCTGGCGGCTTCCGGAGCAATCAGCATCGTACCGGTCAGGTGCCGATCAGGCTCGACTGCGGGTTGGAAGCTTCGGCATAGGTGCGCTTCGGGATGCGTCCTGCTTCACGGGCGGTCTCCCGTTTCCACGGCGGCGCCACCCGCCGGGCGAGGCCGGCGGGCCGGCTTGCGTGGGCCGTTCAGATGAAGATCGATGACGGCGAGGGACTTTTTCGAAACGCCGCCGGCGTCGGCGAATTCCGGCCAGCGAGACGCTACGGATCGAACCCGGTCGATGATTTCCTGGGATTTGCCCCGGCCGATGCCGACCTCGTCCGCCAGTTTGAGAACATGCTCGATGCCGGGATTGCCGCTTCCGGCGACATCCAGCGCATGTTCCCCGCCGTGGCCCATGGAAAACGTCACGTCATAGGCGGGGGCCGGCAGCCAGGCGCCGTCCGGCGCCATCATGAAGCTGTGGTTCTTGGTGTGGTCGTCGCGATCGAAGGCGAAGACGTTGAAGGCCATCCGCGTGAACATCTGTTCGACGGCGCTTTGACGGCGTACCAGGGTCCAGGCGACCCTGAGCAGATGGCCGTAGCCGATGCTGGGATGTTCATGCGATGCATTCAGCAGACCGCTGACGGTATGCATGTGGACCCGCCTGTTGTGGACGCGGTCGAACCGTTTGATGCCGAAAAAGCCGGGGCCTTTCCTGGCCGGGAACAGCTTGGTCGGCGGCATGTCCACGCCGGCCGCTCCGGCCATGCCGGCATAGGCATTTTCAATGGCGCCGATGTCAATGGGGTCGGCGGCTGCCCGGAACTTGACCATCCAGGGATCGAAGCCATCGGGCATCTCGTCGACACCATGGATCAGGCGGCTATGGTCGTTCGCCAAGCCGACCAGCGCTTTCGGCCGGGCGCCGTGGGGCGATCCGCCGACTGCCAGCAACTCGTCCAGCACGGCGCGGGGGCTGTCGTTCAGCACTTTGCGCGCCTCCCCGGAGAGCTTGTCCAGGTCGATCAAGCCATTGCCGCCGTCGGCCAGGGGTGGATGCTCGGGGCGATATATCAGCGCGCCCATGCCATGGGTTCCCACCCAGGCCAGTCTGTCCAGGGGCGTCAATTGTCCGGGATGCAGGCCGATCCGGTGGAGTTTGCGGTCCATCAGAAGGCGGCCCCAGCCATCGGGCAGGCTGTCATTGAACAAGCCATGCAGGCCGTCGAACGGCCTTGGTGGGCCTTCCATCAGGCCGGGACCCAACTTAAGGCGGAAGGGGGACAGATCCAGACCGCTGGAGAGGAACGCCTGATCGTATTCGAAGTAGGCGACGCGGTCGCGCCACGCCAAGCGGCCGACCTGATGCCGGAGGCCGTCCAGATCGATCTCCACGTTCAGCAGCGGGATGGGGCGGAACGGTCCCGTCTTCCGCTGAGTCACTTCTTCTTGCCCCGCAGGCGCTTCCGGGGTGTCGCGATGACTTCGTCCAGAGATGTGAATTTCGGCAGGACGAACAGGCCCTCGAACCCGCTTTCCAGGCGCAGCGCCAAGGCGATGCGAACCACCACCTCAAGGGAGGCCGCCCCCGTGTGCTCGAACCGCTTCAGCGTGCCGAGGCTCACTCCGGACCGTTCGGCCAAGCCCTCCTGGCTCAGGTCGGCTGCCAGACGGGCGGCACGGGACCGTTGGGCGATGCTGTGGCAGATATCGGCAGGCGAGGCGAACTCAATAGATAACATGTTATCCATATAGTGCTGAAATACGATTTAATGGACAATATATTAT
>NZ_JCACHA010001115.1:0-5377 GCF_059503625.1 Skermanella sp. | reverse complement strand
ACAACCCCACCAATCCATAGAAGAGGCTTGAGACGCATTATGGTGCAGCAATCTCTGATCCTATCCGCCGTTCCCGGTCCGGCCCATGCGGAAAAGGGCGGCGGCAAGCCGGAGTGGGCGGGCGAAAAAGGCGGGCATGGGAAACATGACAAGGGCGGTCACGATGTGCCGGGCCAGCGTGGCATCGATCCCCGCAGCGTGCTGGCTGCCGGGGCGACGGCAGCGCTGGTATCGGCACTGCTCGGCGGACAGACGCAGCAGCTGAACGTCGGAGCGAAGCCGCTGCCCCCTGGTATCCAGAAGAAACTGGCCCGAGGAAAGCCGCTGCCTCCCGGGATCGCGAAGCAGAGGGTTCCCCAGCCGCTCTCGCTGAGGCTGCCGCCGGTCGATGGCCATGACTGGATACGGATAGGCACCGAACTCGTCCTGGTCGGCATTGCGACCAGCGTGGTATCGCAGGTGATACACAACGTCTTCAACTGACGACGTTTTCTTCCGACCGTCATTTCTTGAACGGCATTTTTTGATCGCCGTTGAGCGGCGCCATACCGGGGTGGCGCAATCCGGCCTCGCGTCCTGAACTGATCGTTTCTCAGCCGCTCCAAAATAGGGTTACCATGCCCGAAGCCGCAACAGGAGCGACGCATGACCGACATGGAAGTCGAAAGTCCGGATACCCAGGACCCGGAGGGACTGGCGGAGAAGATAGCCGAAGACCGCGGACGGGGTCCGTCGGAGGTCCGCATCCTCGGCCTGCTGGCGGCCCATGCCGATCAGTTCCTGGGGGTGCGGGAAGACCCGGAAGATCCGGCGGGGTTCGTCTACGCCTGGGCCGGCGTAGTGCTGACGGACCACGGCAAGCGGCTGATGAACCATCTGCCGGAAAGCCTCGGCAGCCTGATGATCAACTACGAGAGCGGCCGCTGGCAGGTCCAGGAAGCCGGGGAAATCGTGGCCGAGGGGTTTGTACCGTTCACCTGATCCGCCCCAAAGGCTATGCTGCCGCCCTGCGACGGCATGACGGCACGGCCGCAAGGGAGGACCAGGGCGATGAACGAAGAAGAAGAAAAGAACAAGGGGCTCGGCTTCAGCCGGGGCCTCACCAATTACGGCGACCGGGGTTTCAGCCTTTATCTCAGGCGGTCCTTCGCGAGTTCCATGGGTTACAGCCGCGAGATGCTGGACCGGCCCATCGTGGGCATCGCCCATTCGGCCAGCGGCTTCAACAACTGCCACCGCCATTTCCCGGAACTGATCGAGGCGGTGAAACGCGGCGTTCTGGCCGCCGGCGCCCTGCCGGTCGAATTCCCGACGATCTCGCTGGGCGAGGTCTTCCTTAGCCCGACCAGCCTCAAGTTCCGAAATCTCATGTCGATGGACGTCGAGGAGATGATCCGCGCCCAGCCGATGGACTCGGTCGTGCTGCTCGGCGGCTGCGACAAGACGGTGCCGGCCCAGCTGATGGGGGCGGCCTCGGCGGACATCCCGGCGATCCAGCTCGTCGGCGGCTCGATGTCGACCAGCCGCCACCGGGGCGAGCGCCTGGGCGCCTGCACCGACTGCCGCCGCTTCTGGGCGCGCTACCGCGCGGGCGGCGTCGACGACGAGGAGATCGATTCGGTGGAGCGCCGGCTGGCGAGCACCGCCGGTTCCTGTGCCGTGATGGGCACGGCGAGCACGATGGCGTCGCTGGCGGAAGCGCTCGGCATGATGCCGGCGGGATCGGCCGCGATCCCGGCGGTGGATGCCGACAGGCTGCGCATGGCGGAGGAAACCGGGCGGATCGCCGTGTCGCTGATCGGCTCCGACCGCCGTCCCAGCCGGATCATGACGGCGGAAGCCGTCGAGAACGCGGTCCGCGTCCTGCTGGCCCTGGGCGGCTCGACCAACGCGATCATTCACCTCGCGGCGATAGCGGGACGTCTGGGTCTTTCGGTCGATCTCGACCGGATGAACGAGCTGAGCGAGACGACGCCGGTCCTGGTCGATCTGAAGCCGACCGGCGCCGGCTATATGGAGGATCTGCATGCGGCCGGCGGCATCCCGGCGGTCCTGCGGGAGCTGCGCCCCCTCCTCCACCTGGACTGCGTCACGGTAACGGGGGAGACCATCGGCGAGCGCATCGATGCCGCCCATCCCTGGGTGGACCGGGAGATCATCCATCCGGTCGAGAACCCGGTCCGCGAAACCGGCGGGCTGGTGGCGCTGTTCGGCAATCTGGCTCCCAAGGGCTCGATCCTGAAGCGCGCCGCCGCCGACCCCGCCCTGTTCGAGCGCGAGGGACGCGCGGTCGTCTTCTCCTCCCTCGAGGATCTGGCGGCCCGGATCGACGATCCGGACCTGGACGTCGATGCCGACGACTTCCTCGTCCTCCAGAACGCCGGCCCGGTCAGCGAGGCGGCCATGCCGGAGGCCGGCTACCTGCCGATCCCGTCAAAGCTGGCCCGTGCCGGCGTCAAGGACATGGTGCGGATCTCGGACGCCCGGATGAGCGGCACCGCCTACGGCACCATCGTCCTGCACGTGACGCCGGACGCCGCGTCCGGCGGCCCGCTGGCCCTCGTCCGCAACGGCGACCGCATCCGCCTCAGCGTCGCCGGACGCCGGCTCGAGCTGCTGGTGGACGACGCCGAACTCGAGCGCCGCCGCACCGCCCTCATCGTGCCCAAGCGACCTCCGTCACGCGGCTACCAGCGCCTCTACGACGAGCAGATCCTGCAAGCCGACGAAGGCTGCGACTTCGCCTTCCTGCGCTCCCTCGACCGAAGTTGCGACGGAAGCTGAGGTGTTTACCGTCCGGAACCGACCAGGGCCATGCCGGTTGAGGTGACACCTTGTAACAATGCATTCGGTGTGTTCATGCCTTCGTCTCCGTCTGTCGTCGCCTTCGATATCATCGAAACTGTCTTTTCGCTTGAGCCGTTGCGCGCGGACCTGACTGCTCTCGGACTGCCGCCAAGCACATTGGAGCTGTGGTTCGCCGAGAGTTTGCGTGACGCTTTCGCATTGGCTGCGGTCGGCGACTTTCAACCTTTCCGGGACGTTCAGGATGCCGTGCTGGAGCAGGTTCTGGCCCAACATGGCCGAACCGCCACTGCGGCACAAAGATCGGACGTTCTTGACGGAATGAAGCGGTTGTCACCTCATCCTGACGCCCAGGATTCCTTCGACACCCTGACGAAGGCCGGGATCCGCATCTGCGCCCTCAGCAATGGGGCGGTGGCGTCCACCACCGCCCTGCTGGAACAAGCAGGGCTGCGAAGTCAGGTGGAACTCGTCATTTCGGTCGAAGATGTCGGCTTGTCGAAACCCCGGAAGGAGGTTTATGCCTACGCGGCGCGGCAGATGAAAGTCGAGCCTGGTGAACTGGCGCTGATCGCCTGCCACCCCTGGGACATCCATGGAGCCAAGGCCGCCGGACTGGCTGCCGGCTATGTCAGCCGTGGCAGACCCTTTCCCCCTTTCATGCGGGCACCCGACGTCAGCGGAGAAACCCTCTCCGAAACAGCCGGAATGTTCGCCGCCGTTTGAGGCGAGCCGGTAGAAGACCGCACTGTATCTCCACGGCGCGAAGGCAAGATCCGAAGCAGCGCAACAGACCGCCCATGCCCTCGGGTTAGCAGTAGTTTGCCAAGGATATCAAAGTAAAAATTAAGAAACTGCCCATGTCTGAAACAAAATTTGGATACTCGTAACGTTTAATGATGTTTTTACCACGCCGGTAGAGTCTTTCACCCGGACCTATCGCTGTCGTTTTATTGGAAAAGTACAATGAGTATATCAAAATCATTCACGGCACTCTCGGCGATGATGGGCGATATCCTGATCGGAACTGGCAGACGTGACACGCTTGACGGCGATGCCGGTAACGACATCCTTATCGGACGCGGTGGTAACGACACGCTCCTCGGTGGTTCGGGTAACGACTCGCTGGATGGCGGAACCGGATATGACGATCTCGATGGAGGTTCGGGCGACGATACCCTCATGGGCGGCAGCGGAAACGATACCCTAGGCGGCGGCGAGGGCGATGACAGCCTGATTGGCGAGAGCGGAAACGACTATCTCGACGGCGGCTCTGGAGATGACGTTCTCATGGGCGGCGCATCGGACGACCAATTGGCGGGAGGCGCCGGAGCCGACCTGCTGCTCGGGGGCGATGGGATCGACACCGCCACCTATGACGCCTCTCCAGCCGGGGTCCGAATCGATCTCCGCAGCGCTGACGAACAGCGGAGTGGCGATGCGAAGGGGGACACCCTGACCGGGATCGAGAACGTCACCGGCTCCGAGCATGACGATCTGATAATCGGCAATGACGGCGACAACATCCTGACCGGTCTCGGCGGCGCCGATGCCATCCGAGGTGGCGCCGGGAACGATACCGTTTATGCGAGTTCATGGAAGAACCTGGATTGGGTTCCCGAGCATCTGGACGGCGGAACCGGCACGGACCTTGTAAGCCTCAGCTATGGCGGCTCTTCGGAAAACATCGATCTCGACATCGCGAAGGGCCTCCTGCCGTTTGGCGGGACCGCTGCGAATTTCGAGATCGTTTCGGTTACGACGGGGACCGGCAACGATTTCGTCCGCGGAGGCGACGGCGACGCTTTGGGATCTGACGGCTACAAGGGCGACAGCATCCAGACCGGACGGGGTGACGACACGATTTTCGCCGGCGGCGGCAACGACAGCGTCGACGGTGGAAACGGCAACGATATCATCCACGGCGGCGATGGCGACGATATCCTCGGCTCCACATCCGGCTTTGACAGCGATACGATCTACGGCGACGCCGGCAACGATTACATATATACGCAATCCGGCCGCTCGACCGTCGATGCGGGCAGTGGAAACGATACGGTCGAAACCGCCTCCGGATCGACCGTGCATGGTGGCGACGGCATCGACCTTCTCATCGTCGGTAGCGGTTTCTTTGCAACTCAATTCGATCTCGCAGCCGGCACGACCTCAATGGATTTCGTCTTCTCCGGGTTCGAGAGAATCAAGCTCGATGGCGGCTATGGCGACGACCGATTCAACGGTGGCAATCTTGACGACCAGATCTGGGGCGGATGGGGTAACGATGTCATCTATGGGCGCGGCGGTGACGATGGCCTTGAAGGCGGATACGGCAACGACTGGATCAGTGGCGGTGATGGAGACGACACGATCGGCGGCGGTTATCAGAACGACACCCTTTTCGGAGGACGTGGCAATGACAGGATCGATAGCGGCTACCAGGACGACAAGATAGACGGTGGAGATGGTGACGACGACCTCCAGGGATGGTACGGCAACGACACCATCCTCGGAGGCAGCGGCGACGATGTGATCAAAGGCGATTATGGCAACGACATCATGGAAGGAGGCAAGG
>NZ_JCACHA010001114.1:0-5400 GCF_059503625.1 Skermanella sp. | reverse complement strand
GTCCCATACCGGGGACAGGCAGGGCTGGCACATGATCTCACCGCCGTCCATCGGCAGCAGCAGCTTGTCCATCGCACGCCGGGCGGTGACGGCGTCGGGGTGGTCGGCCGGATAGCCCAGGCAGTCGTACATCATGATCGTGTTGGCCATGGCCGGGAAGATGGCGCCAAGGCCGTCCTCGCCGTTCAGCCGCTCCGTCACGAACTTGACGGCGCGGTCGATGGCCATCCGGCGGCCGGATTTCGGCAGCCTCGGCTCGATCAGCGACAGGAAGCTGTCGATGCCCCGGAACAGCCGGGCCAGCGCCGTGTCGTCGGGGGCCGAGTGCCAGTCCACCACCCGGTCCGCCGGGACGGTGAACAGTTCGGATATCCCGACGCCGCGCGGGTTGCGGGCCTGCGGCTTGTGCGCCATCACGACCAGCAAGGGCACGACGACGGTGCGCGACCAGTAGGAAATGCGGGAGATATGGACCGGCGACCATGCCGGCAGATTGAGGATCTCCACCGGCATCACCGGCACGCCGCGCCAGGGGATCTGGCCGAACAGCGCCAGCAGGATGCGGGTGAAGACGTTGCAGCGGGCCGCACCCCCATGGGCCAGCACCGCTTCCCGCGCCCGCTTCATGTGCGGCGCGTCCACCGGGTCTCCCGCCGCCTTGAGGGCGAAATAAGCCTTGACGGTACAGCTCAGGTCGAGGGTGCCGCCGTGGAACAGCGGCCAGCCGCCGTCTTCCCCCTGATGGCTTCGTATGAAGGCGGCAAGCCCGGACTCGATCTCCGGGTCGATCTCGTCCAGGAAATGCTGGAGCAGGATATGCTCGGCCGGAATTGTGGCATCGGCCTCCAGCGGAAAGATCCAATGTCCGTCGGAATGCTGGAGTTGAATCAGCGCCCGTGCGGCGGACTCAACCGCCTCGTTCAGGTTGGCCACAGAAATGGCCGGGTTTACTTCATGGATATCGGTGCCCGTATTCGGGAGAAGCATGCTCGCCCACCTGTTTGTGGTCGATATAGAATGATTTCACGAAGCGGAGTGCTCGTGGAATTGGTGAACCATCCCAATATGCCGCCCGTTACGGCAGTGTCATCAGCGCAAAAGGCGACCCGTGCTTCCTAATGGCGAGCGGATTCGGCACATCGCAATAATCAATGGGTAAGATCGGTCATCATACTCCAGTATGAACCGCCTGTTTCTGGAACGCTGCCAGTAAAGAGCGGCTCGCTTAAAACGAAACTATGGTTAACGATAAATTTACCATGAAGGCCCAAAGAATCCGTTCATGAGCGCGGCGCCGGGACTCATTGGGGGTCCGGAAGGGCGCTCGCCAGAGACAGGAGAGGCCCGTATATGCTCAGCAGCGCCGCCGCACAGTCTGTCAGGAACGCCTATCAACTTGCCGCACAATATGGTCATGACGGCCCTGGCCAGGAACATCTTCTGCTCTCGCTGACCGGCGATCCGGACGCGGTCGCCGCCTTGCTGGCCTGCGGCGCCGACCCGCGCGCGATCCACGCCGAAGTCGACAGGCTCCTGCCGCGAATTCCCGAGCGTCATACGACCGACAACCCGCTGGAACGGACGATCGAGCGCGCCGAGCGCTTCAAGCCCGAGACGCCGTGCGACGGCGCCTGCCTGCTGCTGGCGCTCCTGGTCGATCGCGGCGCCTCGCCGGCGACGATCCTGCGGCGTCACGGCGTTTCCCGCGACCGCGTGGTCGAGCATATGGTCCAGCGCGACGTCGCCGCCCGCCGCCGCGACAAGTCGCCCAGGCGCGCCCTCGACGCTTCCGATCCGGTCAAGCCGGGAGCGCCGGCCGCCGACAGCGCGCTGACGAGCTGGTGCATCGACCTCAACGCCAAGGCCGAGGCCGGCAAGATCGATCCGGTGATCGGCCGCGACGACGCGATCGCCCGCACCATCCAGATCCTGTGCCGCCGGACCAAGAACAACCCGGTGCTGGTCGGGGAACCCGGCGTCGGCAAAACAGCCATCGCCGAAGGGCTGGCGCTGCGCATCGTGGAGGGACTGGCTCCCGAAGCCTTGGCGAACGCCCGCATCTTCACGCTCGACCTGGGTGCGCTGGTGGCGGGCACCCGCTATCGCGGCGACTTCGAGGAGCGGCTGAAGAACGTCATCGCCGAGATCGGCAGCACGCCCGGCGCCGTACTGTTCATCGACGAGATTCACACCATCATCGGCGCCGGCGGGGCCGGCGGTGCTATGGACGCGGCCAACCTGCTGAAGCCGGCGCTGGCCGCCGGGACGCTCCGCTGCATCGGCGCCACCACCTACCGCGAATACCGCCTCCACATCGAGCGCGATCCCGCGCTGGTCCGCCGCTTCGGCAAGATCGACGTGACCGAGCCGTCGATCGAGGATGCCGTCGCCATCCTGGAAGGCGTCGCGGAGCGCTATGCCGACCATCACGGCGTGATCTACAGCCGCGACGCGATCCGATCGGCGGTCGAGCTTTCCGCCCGCTACATCACCGACCGGCACCTGCCGGACAAGGCGATCGACGTGCTGGACGAGGCCGGAGCCATGGCGAGGCTGGATGCCCGCCGGGACTGGCCCAGGCGGATCGAGGCGCCCGATATCGAGAATGTCGTGGCCCGGATGGCGAACATGCCGGTCCGCCGCGCCGGCACCGACGAACGGGCAGCATTGCGCAATCTGGAGGGCGAGCTGAAGTCGGCGGTATTCGGCCAGGACGAAGCGGTCGAGGCGGTCACCTCGGCGATCAAGATCGCCCGTTCCGGCCTGCGCGATGCGGAAAAGCCGATGGGGTCCTACCTGTTCGCGGGACCGACCGGCGTCGGCAAGACCGAGATCGCGCGGCGGCTGGCGTCGACCCTGGGCGTGCCGCTGCTTCGCTTCGACATGTCGGAATACATGGAACCGCACACGATAAGCCGCCTGATCGGCGCTCCTCCCGGCTATGTCGGGTTCGACCAGGAAGGCCTGCTGACTTCGGCGGTGTCCAGGACCCCGCACGCGGTCCTGCTGCTGGACGAGATCGAGAAGGCCCATCCCGATCTGTTCGCCCTGCTGCTTCAGGTGATGGATGCCGGGCGCCTGACCGACACGACCGGCAAGACCATCGATTTCCGCCACGTCATCGTCATCATGACGACCAACGCGGGTGCCGCCGAGATGGCGCGGCCGTCCATCGGTTTCGGCATGAACGGGACCGACGGCGATGCCGCCGACGCCGCTTCCGCCGCGATCAAGCGCCTGTTCTCGCCGGAGTTCCGAAACCGGCTGGATGCCGTGGTCAATTTCCGGCCGCTCACGCATGAGACCGTTTGCCGCATCGCCCAGGGGCACATCGACCAGCTGGCGGCGCATCTGGCGGACCGCAAGATTGCGCTGACCATCACGGAGGATGCCCTGCGATGGCTGGCCCGCCACGGTTTCGAGCCGGCGATGGGTGCCCGGCCGCTGGCCCGGCTGATCGAGCGCACCGTGAAGCTGCCGCTTGCCGAACACCTCCTGTTCGGAGGTCTCGCGGAGAACGGCGGCCGCATCACGCTGAATGTGGTGGACGGTATGCTTGATCTGGCGGTCGAGCAAACCTATGTCGCAGTCTCCGAACCAATACCGGCGTGACCACCCCCAGCGCACTTCGTCCGGCCGTACCCCTTCGCGGTTTCAAGTATGAACGGTCGCCTTGACACAGGGAGCCGGCGGCAGGCCGAACTGGTGGAAAGCGTCGGGAGAAACCTAGCACTTCCGGAGCTTTCCGCCCCAATGACCATCGGCAACGGCACAGCATCGACCGCGTCGGCGAGCCAGACGCTGGGCCACCTCATCTCCGCGCTCGCCCAGGAGGTTTCCGACACGAACCTCCTCCTGCGCATCGTCGATCGCGTTCCTGCCGGCGTCGCCATCGTGCGCGGTCCGGAGATGCGCTTCACCCTCGCCAACAAGGCCTATGCCGCTATCCCGGCGTCGCCCGGTCGGATCGTGGGGCGCAGCGTGGCCGAGGTCTTCCCCGGCATGCCCAAGTCGGGCATGGCCATCCTGGAAAAGGTCTATGCGACCGGCGAGACCCTGAGCTTGCGGGGGCATCAGGCCGAAACCGATCTTGGGCGCGGCCCGACCTTCTGGGACATGGACTTCATCGCGCTGCCGGAAACCGGCGGCGCCAGCCAGCCGGACGAAAAGGGCGTGCTGATCGTCGCCCGCGACGTGACGCGGCAGATCCTGTCGGAGCGGGCGGGAGAGTCCCTGCGGGCGACCGAGGCGCGGCTGAACATAGCGCTGGAAGCGGCCGACCTGGGCGCCTGGAGCGCCCGCGACGAACTCGGCGAGTTCATGTCTTCGCCCCATGCCGCCGTACTGCACGGGCTGAGCCCCGACACCGTCTTCGATCACGACACCGCCATGTCGGTCATCCATCCCGACGACCGCGAGGCGGTGCGGACGGCGCTGGAACGGGCCATCGCCACCAAAGGCGTCGTGTCGGTCGAGTACCGTGCCGTGCCGCCCGGAACTTCGGGGACCGGCGGCTCGGAACGGTGGATGGCGTCGCGCGGGCGCTGGATCGACGATCCGTTCACATCGGGCGGACAGCTCTTCGGCATCGTCCGCGACATCACCGGACGCAAGCGCGCGGATGCCGAGCGCGAAAGCCTGATCGCCCGGATGGCCGGCGATCAGGCCCGGTTCGAGGCGCTGGTGGAAAGCCTTCCCGCCGGCGTCCTGGTGGCGGAAGCGCCCGGAGGCCGGATCGTCTATGGCAACCGCCGGATCGAGGAGATCCTGCGCCATCCCGTGCTGCAATCGGCCAGTGTCGAAGCCTATGGCGAATGGGTCGGCTGGCACCCGGACGGCAACCCCGTGTCGGCGGAACAGTGGCCGCTGGCCCGCGCGCTGAAGGGAGAGTTCGTGCCGGGCGACGAGTTCCTGTACCGGCGGGGCGACGGCACGACCGGCTGGATCAGGGTCTGCGGTGCGCCCATCGTCGATGCGTCCGGCACAATCACCGGCAGCGTCGTCGTTCTCTATGACGTTGACCGGGAGAAGCAGGCGGAGGTGGCGCTGCGGAACAGCGAGGAGCGGGTCCGCAGCGTGCTGGGCGAGAAGGAAACCGTGCTGGCCCAGAAGGACATGCTGCTGAAGGAGGTCAACCACCGGGTCAAGAACTCCCTCCAGCTCGTCGCCAGCCTGCTCAACCTCCAGGGTCGCCAGGTCGAGGACCCGAAGAGCCGGCAGGCCTTCGAGGATGCCGTGTCGCGCGTCGGCGCCATCGCCCAGGTCCATGAACAGCTCTACCGGAACGACGACGTCAGCAAGGTGGAGTTCGGCTCCTATCTGCGCACGCTCTGCACCCAGTACGGCGGCGAGAGCAGCGTTGCCATCGATGCCGCGACGACCGAGATTCCGACCGACGTC
>NZ_JCACHA010001113.1:0-5403 GCF_059503625.1 Skermanella sp. | reverse complement strand
TGAAGATGGCCGACCACCGAATAGGAGTGGAACGGCTTCAGCATCGTGGCCAATACGGTGCCGGTCATGTTGTGGCAATGGACGATATCGGGCTTCTGGGCCGAAACGATCGCGTTGAAGCGGTAAAGCGCCTTCAACACGGTGCCGGGAGACCGCTTCTGATCCAGGAACAGATGGCGGATACCCATCGTGCGAAGCAATTCCTCATATTCTCCGCCGCCCGACACCACGGTCACGTCGTGGCCCGCCATGGCCTGACCGCATGCTATATCCAATGCCGCGTTGATGATGCCGTTGCCGAGATTGCGGACGTCGTTCAGCACGTGAATTATGCGATACATATATTGTGTCCCGGTATGTTGGTCGTCGACGATTTTGCCAGAGCGGCTTGAAGAGGGGGCCGATGGTGGCGCCTAATAGGCGTTGCGGTCTCCGAAGACGCAGCCGACCGTCCGCAGGAGGATCTTGATGTCCAGGGCGAGCGACCAGCTCCCGAGATAGCGCAGGTCGTTGTCGAGCCGGCCCTGGGCATGCTCCATGCTGTCGACCTCGCCCCGGAAGCCGTTGATCTGGGCAAGCCCCGTGATCCCCGGCTTGACGCGGTGACGCTGGGCGTAGTGGGCGACCGCTTCATGGTAGAGCTGATCGCCGACCTTCATCGCCGAGGCGTGGGGCCGGGGGCCGACCAGCGACATCGTCCCCATGAAGACGTTGAAGAGCTGCGGGATCTCGTCCAGGCTGGTGCGGCGCAGGATACGGCCGACCCTGGTGACGCGCGGGTCGCCGCGCGTCGTCCGCTGCGCCCCGCTGACGTCCTGCTTATGGACATACATCGAGCGGAACTTCAGGACGCTGATCTCCTCGTTCTGGAAACCGAAGCGGCGCTGACGGAACAGGACGCCGCCGGGGCTTTCCAGGGATATCGCCGCGGCGATCAGGCCGAACAACGGCAGCAGCGTCAGGATCAGGGCGCCCGATCCCAGGATGTCCAGCGTCCGCTTGGACAGTTCGTCCCAGTTCCGGACCGGCTTGTCCCGGACCTGCACCGCGAGCCAGCCGCCGAACCGGCTGATCAGCGCCTGTTCCGGCTTCTCCGGGATGGAGGCGCGGCCCAGCAGCCGGACATCGGCCGCCAGCCCGTCGATCAGGGTCAGGATGCGTTCGGACGCCGCAGGGTTGGCTGGCGCATTCTCGATCAGGACGGTCCTGATGCGATGGCGGACGCACCAATGGCGGAGATTGCCCATGCCGCCGATGTAAGGCGTCGCACTGTCGCGATCGACCTCGCTGGCGGTGTCGAACGTCCCGACAAGGTCGTATCCGGTATCGGTCCGGCCGCCGAAATACGCCGACATCTCCCGCAGGAACGGCGCCGATCCGATCACCACCGTCCGCTTGGCGAGCAGCGAGCGGAAGCTGCGCTTGCCGGCGAACCAGAGGACCAGGCAGCGCCAGCTCACGATCAGCCAGGCGGCGGCCAGGAACCACCAGCCGAGCATCGGCAGCGTGACATGACCGGGATCTGCGAGCGCACTGAGCAGGCCGAAGGTAACCACCAGGCTGGCGCAAAGCGCCGCCAGGGTCCGCAGGATATGGCCGGGCAGGGCCTTCAAGGCACCTTCGGCATGGGAGCGGAACATCCGGGCGCACAGCATGAAGACGAGCATGCTGATCGCCAACATGGAAAGGTTGGCGGTCCAGGGCGAGCCTTGGCCGGGATGCAGTGCCGCCAGTACGAAGGACCCGGCGATCGCGAGCGCCAGATAATCGCAGACGGCAACCACTTCCGTGCTGAAGGACCTGTGGTCGACCAGGAAGGAGGGTCGGTTCACGACGTCGATTTGGTCTGGTTCAACGTTGCCGTGAGGAAACTGGAGTGACATGTAGGCTCCGCAATCGCTTGGGGCGGGTTCACGTCACATTTACATTAAGAATTCCTGAAAAGAATGAGAGCGAATGGAGCGCCGGTGAATAGTCCCGAGGGGCCACCGGATTAATACCGCCGAAGAGCCTGTCGCGTCGAAACTTGCCGGAAGAAACATCTATCCGGACGGGAACTGACACCGAAAAATTCCGAAGAGAGCAGGAACCTCCAGGCACCATCATGATTTCGGATACGACCTTCGATTACCTGCCCGATCGGCGCCGGGCAGGATTTACCCCCTCCTCTCCCGGCGCACCGGGAACCATCCCTCCAAAGAAGATAAAATTTGGCCTATTTCCATACAAAAGGGCCGTGGCGCGCCGGCGTGGCGAAGCATAAGCTTGTGTGAAATTTGTGATTTGGCTGCGCCGGAAAATGGTACTCCTCGTCTCCGGCGGAGACCACGACATCGGGACGCATTGAATGGAAATCGCCGCGATCATAGCACTTGCGCTGACATATCTTGCCGGCATCGTCTGGTTCTCGCTGGCCCAATGGATCGCGATCGAGCTGGATGGCGAACGCCGCGTCGGCGTCTCCATCAGGATCGTTCTGGCCGCAGTCTGGCCGCTGACGATCCTGGTCGCGACCTGCGCCGTCCTGGCGCGGCAGATCGCGGACCATCACTCCGGAGGGACGCCCATGACGGCAGGCGGAGCCCTGGAGCGCGGCGGCGCCGTCACCAAGAGCGGCTCCGATGGCCTGCTGAGGATACTCCCCTCCAAGGATGCCGCCGGCTGAAAGCCGGACGGCCTAGCGGGCGGCGGACAGGTCCGCCGCCTGTACCATGCCCCTCTTTCCGCCGGAACGCAGGACTTCGGCGAACGCTTCCGGCGGAAGCGGACGATAGAACAGGAAGCCCTGGATCATATCGCAGCCTTCCTCCGTCAGGACGCCGAGCTGGTCTTCCGTTTCGACGCCTTCGGCCACGACACGCATGCCCAGGGCGCGTGACATGTCGATGATGGCGATCGCGATGGAGCGGTCGTCGCGATCGGTGGCGATCCCATCGACGAAGCTCCGGTCGATCTTGAGCTCGTGGATGGGCAGCTTCTTCAGGTAGCTCAGCGACGAGTATCCGGTGCCGAAATCGTCGATGCTGATCTTCACGCCCATATGGTCGAACCGGACCAGCATCTCCTTGACCACCTCGATAGGCTCCATCAGGGCGCTTTCCGTCAGTTCGATGCCGATGGCGTCGGCGCGCTGTCCGCTCTCCTTCAGCCACGAGCCGACCTTGTCGACGAAACCGGTATCGCGCAGCTGATGGGCGGAAACGTTGATCGCGATCCGCGGCACGTTCAGTCCGCTGCGGCGCCACTCGGCGATCTGCGCCAGCGCCATCCGGAACACCATCTCGCCGATCGGCCCGATCAGCCCGCAGTTCTCCGCGATGGGGATGAACTGGTTGGGCGACACGTCGCCCAGGTTGGGATCGGTCCAGCGCAACAGCGCCTCGGCGCCGACCACGGCGCCGGTCCGGATGTCGATCTGAGGCTGATAGCACAGACGCAAGGCCCTGGACTCGATTGCCAGCCTCAACCCGGTCTCCAGGGTCAGGCGCTGAAGCGCCACGACCTTGGCACGATCAGCTGGGCAAGGTTCATTTCCGGTGCGCCGGACGGAAAATTGATGAACCGCGACACGGCGCCGTGGCTGTGCAGTATCCGGCAGCCGGCGTCGATCAGCATCGCCGGTTCGGAATGGTCGGCGAGGGCACGCAGGAAAATACGGGCGCGGCGGTCGACCGAGGCGAACAGGGCCTCCTGCTGGCTGACCGTTTCCGACCGGCCGAGGAAAAGCAGCCCGTCGTCGCGCAGCGAATAGCGCAGGATCGACAGGACCTTGGCTTGGAGATCGTTGTTGAAGTAGATCATGACGTTGCGGCACGTCACGAGGTCGAGCCGCAGGAAAGGCGGATCGACGGTGATGTCCTGGCGGGCGAAGGTGACGGAATCCCGCAGCTCCTTGGTCGGCTCGAAGCCGTTGCCGCTGGGAACGAAGTATGCGGCGGCATATTCGGGTGTCATCTCGGCCATGGCGGCCTGATTGTAGATGCCGCGCCGCGCGACGCTGAGGGCGTTGTTGTCGAATATGTGCCCGGATAGCCAGGAAAGGCACTCCCGCGAACGTCCCAGTACCGCCCGGGCCTCCACCCCGACGATGTCGGCGAAGTTGGTCGAGACATGGGTGATGCACCCGGACGCGGTATCGATCCGGATCAAGGCTCCGAACGACTGGATAGCACCGGAGAGGTGAAGCTGCTCGGCTTCGCAACGCTGCACCAATGCTTCCAGTGAAGTCGTCATGCTGGTCCAATTCCTTCCGGCGGGCGGTCAGCGTCCAAGCCGTTGTGAGACAGCGGCTGATGGGAAAGGGCTGCTTCGTCCGGACCCTCGGGTGAAGGCCGGTCACCAGGGCCGCGCCCGGTCTTCCGGCTCGGCCTTGGCGATCGGTTGATCATGGCTCTTCATCCTCCGCTTGAACAGGGCACTGCGCGGACGTGCCGCTGGCAAAACGCCTTGCGCCCTACTTGACGCCGGCGAACTGGAGAAGGTCGCCGATCGTCGCGATCGTGCCGCCACCGGGAAGTGTCAGCGGACCGCCGGCGCCGGGAACGATCTTCGACGGGTCCCAGGACGGATCGCGCGTCAGATACGACGTGTGATCGGTCAGCAGCACGCCGATGATCGTGTTCGCGACGATCCGGCTGCCCAGTTCGCCAAGCCGTTCTCCGCCGGTCTTCACCTCCGCCTCCTTGAGGATGTAGAACCACAGCGGCGTGCGGTCGAAGAAGCCGCCCATGTCCATCGCGTCGTTCATGGCCTTGGTATTGTCCTTGGCCAGTTCGTCGCGCGTCAGGGCAGGGACTTCGGCGATCCGCGCCAGTGCCTGGCCGGTGGGAAGCGACAGCTGATAGCCCCGGCGAAGGTTCCGGCGGGCCAGATGCTTGAGCAGCATGCTGATGCGCTTCATGTCCTCGGACGGGGCGGGGTTCGTGCCGAGCGAGCCTTCGTTGGCGAGCTTGGCGAGGCTCGGTGCAAGACGGGTGTCGATCCGGCGCGCCACCCTGGCGGGCGTGTCCGCGGTCTCCGGCTTGAAAGCGGTACCGTCGAAATGGTCCCACTCGATGATCCAGTTGTGCGGCAGATGCTCGGGTCCGGGCGCCTTGCCGGCCGGGTCCATCGGCGCCGCCGACTTGCCGGTGAACTGGAAGAACTGGTTGAGAGAAGCCTTCGGGATCAGGAAGCCCGCGGTGTCGTCCGGCTTGCGTCCGAAGTTGCGGTTATAATCGTAGGAGTCCCGGATCATGGAATGGCCGAAGCGGTAGCACGCCACCGAGAACTCGACCGGTATATAGGGCTCGGCCATCCCGAAGAAGGGTGCCCCGGCGCTCCGCAGCCGGCGGCGGTACAGCTTGGCGCCGCTTCCAAGCACGTCGTCCACGACCTCGGGCATGGCAAGCCGCTTCAGGAAAT
>NZ_JCACHA010001112.1:0-5406 GCF_059503625.1 Skermanella sp. | reverse complement strand
CGATCCGCGTCAGGTGCGTCTTCAGGAACTGCTCGTAGGCGGCAAGGTCGGGAACGACCACGCGCAGCAGATAATCGGCTTCCCCCGTCATCAGGTAGCATTCCAGCACTTCGGGGCGCTGGCGGATGGCGGCCTCGAAAGCGTCCAGCCGTTCCTCCACCTGCTTTTCCAGGGTGACGCTGACGAAGACGTTGACCGGCAGTTCCACCATCGCCGGGTCTATCAGGGCGACGTAGGTCCGGATCACGCCGCTTTCCTCCAGCGCCTTGACGCGCCGCAGGCAGGGGGAGGGCGACAAGCCGACGGCTTCCGCCAGATCGTTGTTGGCGATGCGGCCGTCCTTCTGAAGCCGCGTCAGGATCTTGCGATCGATCGGATCGATCCGGGGCTTTGGCATGCGCTGCCTTTCTAGTCCTGTTTATTGGCATAATCTGCCAAAATCATACGATTGCGCGCGTCACTTCGCAACCAACTGCCCACGCCTGGATGTTATCGTCATGCCTGTTCTTAAGCCAGGGATGCGATAGCGAGAATGGTTGACTCAGCGGCCACCCAGATGACGATTGCCCGCAACGATACCGACGCCGGCAATGCCGATACCGTCGAGTGCCTGCGGCAATTGGAGAAGAAGATCCTGTGGCTTGCCTCGTGGACGATCCATAACGCCAACCACATCCGGCCGAACCTGGACGGTCTGAAGGTAGGCGGGCACCAGGCGTCCTCGGCCTCGATGGCGTCGATCATGACGGCGCTGTACCTCTCTGCCCTCAGGCCCGAAGACCGGGTCGCCGTGAAGCCACATGCCAGCCCGATCTTCCACGCGATCCAGTACCTGATGGGCAACCAGACGCGCGAGAAGCTGGAGAACTTCCGGGGCTACAAGGGGGTGCAGAGCTACCCCTCGCGGACCAAGGACGTCGACGATGTCGATTTCTCGACCGGGTCCGTCGGCATGGGCGTCGCGCAGACGCTGTTCTCGTCCCTGGTGCAGGACTACCTGAAGGCCCGCAACTGGGCGCCGGACCTGCCGGAAGGCCGCATGGTGGCGCTGATCGGCGACGCCGAGATGGACGAAGGCAATATCTTCGAAGCCCTGCTCGAAGGCTGGAAGCACGGCCTGCGCAATACCTGGTGGATCGTCGACTACAACCGCCAGAGCCTCGACGCGGTGATCCGCGAGGGCCTGTGGGAGCGGCTGGAAGGCATCTTCCGCAACTTCGGCTGGGATGTCGTGATCCTGAAGCACGGCCAGATCATGCTGGAAGCCTTCAAGGAGCCGGGCGGCGAAGCCCTGCGCAACTGGATCGACAGTTGCCCCAACCAGCTCTATTCCGCGCTGACGTTCCAGGGCGGCGCCGCATGGCGGAAGCGCCTGATGGACGACTTGGGCGACCAGGGACCCGTGTCGCGCCTGATCGAGAGCCGGTCCGACGAGGAACTGGCGCGCCTGATGGGCAATCTGGGCGGCCATGACCTGCCGTCCCTGACGGCGGCTTTCGAAAACGCCCGCAAGCACGACCGTCCCGTCTGCTTCATCGCCTATACCGTCAAGGGCTTCGGCCTGCCGCTGGCGGGCCACAAGGACAACCACTCCGGCCTGCTGACGCCCGCGCAGATGGACGCCTTCCGCGATGCGCAGAACATCCGCCCCGGCCACGAATGGGACCGGTTCGAAGGTCTGGCCCTGGGCGAGGACCGGCTGTCCGCCTTCCTCGAAAAGGTGCCGTTCTTCGCCAAGGGACGCCGCCGCTACTCCGCTCCGATCGTTCCGGTGCCGGACGAGTTGCAGGTCCCAGTGCAGAAGGCGCTGTCTACCCAGGCCGGCTTCGGTCTCATCATGAACGAGCTGGGACGCGCGAAGGGCGGTCTGGCCGACCGCATCGTGACGACCGCCCCCGACGTCACCGTCTCGACCAATCTCGGGTCCTGGGTCAACCGGCGCGGGCTGTTCGCCAAGGAGGCGATGGCCGACCTGTTCAAGAAGGAACGCATTCCATCGACCTATAGCTGGGAGTTCTCGCCCGAGGGCCAGCATTTCGAGCTGGGCATCGCCGAGGCCAACCTGTTCACGATGCTGTCGGCGCTGGGCCTGTCGCACTCCATCTTCGGCGAACGCCTGCTGCCGATCGGCACGGTCTACGACCCGTTCATCTACCGGGGAGCGGACGCGCTCAACTATGCCTGCTACCAGGACGCCCGGTTCATGCTGGTCGCCACCCCGGCCGGCGTGACGCTGGCGCCGGAGGGCGGCGCACACCAGTCGATCGGCACGCCGCTGGTCGGCATGGCGCAGGACGGCCTGGCCTATTTCGAGCCGGCCTTCGTCGATGAGCTGGGCGTCATCATGCGCTGGGCGTTCGACTACATGCAGCGCGACGGAGAGGGCGAGAAGAACGAGCGGAACTGGCTGCGCGATGAGATAGGCGGCTCCGTCTATCTGCGCCTGTCGTCGAGGACGCAGGAACAGCCGACCCGTACCCTGAGCCCGGACATGCGGCGCGACATCATCGACGGCGCCTACTGGATGCGCCCGCCCGGCCCGAACTGCCAGCTGGTGGTGGCCTATACCGGGGCCGTCGCTCCAGAAGCGATCGAGGCCGTCGGATTGATGGCGGAGGACCGGCGCGACGTCGGGCTGCTCGCGATCACCTCCGCCGACCGTCTCCACGGCGGCTGGAGTGCCGCCCAGCGGGCGCGCGAACGCGGGCTGGTCCATGCGCGCTCGCACATCGAGCGGCTGCTGGAAGACGTGCCGTCCAATTGCGGGATCGTCACGGTGATCGACGGCCACCCGGCGACACTGGGCTGGCTGGGTTCCGTCCATGGGCATCGGACCCGCGCGCTCGGCGTCGAGCATTTCGGTCAGACCGGCACCATTGCCGACCTCTACCGTCACTTCGGCATCGACGCCCAGGGCATCGTTCTGGCCGGCCAGACCGTGGCGGCGGGCAAGCCGATCCGCCACCTCCACACGATCGGCGGCGACTGACCGGCAGCCGAGACGCCTCCGGCGATTACGCCTCCCAAGAGGTCAGCATGTCGCGCAACGCTTCCGCCGCCGGCGGAAGCGTTCGCCCGGCCTTTAGGACCAGCGTGATCGGCCGCCGGAGGATGGGGTTCCCGATCGCCAGTGACGGAAGCTCGGTCTCCATCCTCAATTCTATCGCGGTGGAGGGCAGGATGGCTATGCCCAGGCCTGCCCGGACCAGACCGATGGCCGTGCTCATATAGGTCACCTCGTAGGCCGGCACGACCAAGTGCCCGCCGTCGGCGAAGGCCCTGTCGATCAGACTGCGGACGCTGCTGCCCTTGTCCATCAGGATCAGCGGTTCCCAGGTCAGCCTGTCCAGCCTGATTTCGACGGCGCCGGCGAGCGGATGCGCGGCAGGGACGACGGCCCGCATCACGTCCTCGAACAGCGGCACGGTTTCAAGCTCGGCATCCGGTTCGATATCGCTGCCGATGCCGAAATCCACGGCTTCGTCCCGCACCGCCGCGTTGATCCGTTCGCCGACGGAATCCCTCAGCACGACCTTGATCTGCGGATGCCGCTCCTTGAAGCGCGCGATCAGCGGCGGCAGCACGGTCGCGGCGACGGACGGCAGGGCGGCTATCCGCACGGTGCCGTAGCGCAGTTCGGCCATCTCCCGCGCATTGGCGACGACGGCGTCGAATTCCCCCAGCAGACGTTCCAGCACCGGAAGCATCTCGCGGCCGATCCGCGTCAGCTCGACCGCACGGGTATTGCGGTCGAACAGCTTGACGCCGAGCGACTGTTCCAGTTGCCGGATCTGCACCGTCAGCGCCGGCTGGGTCAGGTTGAGCAGGTCGGCGGCCCGCGTGAAGCTGCTGAATCGCGCTACGACGACGAAGGATCTGACCTGCCGGAGATGTATATTCATAAGAGAATTTTATTGCTGATATCAAAATAATTCAATTCTTCTATCGGGTAAATTGCTTCATACGAAAAGGCAATAAATCCGTAATACCGCAAAAGCCGCCCCTGAAGAGGCGCCGACAAGAACCAAAAAAGGAGAGGAAATGTTAGCAGTCCTTGGATTTGCGACCATCGCCGTCTTTCTGACGGCGATCATGACCAAGCGCGTGTCCGTTCTGGTAGCGCTGGTACTCATCCCCGTCTTCTTCGGTCTTCTGGCCGGCGCCGGCCCCGACCTCGGCAAGATGATGCTCGACGGCATCGCCAAGGTTGCCCCGGTCGGCGTCATGATCATCTTCGCCGTCCTGTATTTCGGCCTGATGCTCGATGTCGGCCTGTTCGATCCGATGATCAACCGGCTGGTCCGGCTGGTCAAAGGCGACCCTGTCAAGGTGGCGCTCGCGACCGCCGTGCTGACCATGGCGGTGGCATTGGACGGCGACGGCGCCACCACGTTCCTGATCACGGTCTCGGCCATGCTGCCGCTCTATCAGCGGCTCGGCATGGACCGGCTGGTGCTGTCCGGGATCGTGGCGCTGGGGGCCGGCGTTATGAACATCATCCCCTGGGGCGGCCCGACCGTCCGCGCCATGGCGGCGCTGAAGGCCGATGCCACCATGATCTTCAACCCGGTGGTGCCCGCCATGGCCGCCGGCATCCTGTGGGTCCTGTTCGTAGCCTTCATGCTGGGCCGGCGCGAGAAGCGGCGCCTGGGCATCGCCTCGCCCGCCGCGTCGCCGGCCGGAGCTGAAAGCGTCGGCGCCGCCGCCGTCCGGACCGACCCGAGCCGCGAAGACGGAGCCGTGCCCGAGCGGGACGGCGCAGGCAAGATCGCGCTGGAGAAACCCTGGCTGTTCTGGTTCAACACTGCCCTGACGGTGGCCCTGGTGATCTGCCTGCTGATGGCGCTGATGCCGCTGCCGATCCTGTTCATCGTCGCCTTCGCCATCGCCCTGGTCGCCAACTATCCGCGCTGGGAAGACCAGCAGGCGCATCTGGTGTCCCACGCCGCCAGCGTCGTCACTGTTTCCACCATGATCTTCGCCGCCGGCATCTTCACCGGCGTCCTGACCGGCACCAAGATGATCGAGGCCATGGCCTCGGCGGCGGTGTCGGTGATCCCGGAGAGCATGGCCGGCTGGCTGCCGCTGATCGTCGCCGTGACCAGCATGCCGCTCAGCCTCGTCTTCACGCCCGACGCCTACTACTTCGGCGTGATGCCGGTCCTGGCGCAGGCGGCGGGAACCCTCGGCCTCGACCCGACCGTGATTGGACGCGCCGCGATCCTGGGCCAGATGACCACCGGCTTCCCTCTCAGCCCGCTGACCGCATCGACCTTCATCCTGATCGGCCTCTGCGGCGTCAACCTTGGCGACCATCAGCGGTTCATCTTCCCCTGGGCCTTCGGCACCACGCTGGTCATGACCGCCGTCGCCTATGCCACCGGCGCGCTTGCCGGCTGATATCAG
>NZ_JCACHA010001111.1:0-5413 GCF_059503625.1 Skermanella sp. | reverse complement strand
TTCCCACCTCGGGGAAACAACCGTAAAGTGAACTTACGTCAGACGCCAACGGCGGCCCCCGCCCCATGGGGCGGGGGCCGCCGTCGCCCTTGCGAAGTGCCTGCTACGGTTGAGGCGCAGGTGGCCGGATTGATGGAAGTGCCGGTCGGATTCATGAACATGTGCATCCAGATCTCCCGCAGGTCCTGCTTGACCGCGGGTTGGATGGATTTCGCCACCTTGTTGATAACGTTGCCGGTTTTGAAACCAGCACCGCTGGTGCCGTGTTCCGGGAAAGACCTCGTCGAGCGCCTTCCAGAAGCCCAGTCCGCCATCGGCGACAGCCAGTTCCGGAGCGATCGTGAGGCCACGCGCCTTCAGGTCGATCAGCAGTTCGCGCCAGCTCTGGGCGCTCTCGCGGACGCCGACCTGGAAGCCGAGCAGTTCCTTTTTACCTTCCGGCGTGGCGCCGATCATCACCAGCATGCACTCGGCGGTGGGCTCCATGCGGGCCTGGAGGTAGACGCCGTCGGCCCAGACATAAACATAGCGCCGGGCCGACAGGTCCCGCCGCTGCCAGCGCGTATAGTCCTCCGCCCAGCTCTCCTTCAGCCGCGCGATGACCGCCGGCGACAGATTGGGCGCATCCTTGCCAAGCAGAACGCTCAGCGCCTCCTGGAAATCACCGGCTGAAACCCCGCGCAGGTACAGGATCGGCAGCAGGGCGTCGAGACTGGTTGTCCGCCGAGCCCAGCGTGGCAGCAAGGCTGAGCTGAACCGGATGCGCTCGGCTGCCGGGCCGGGAGCGCGATCACGGACCTTGATCCGCTGGACCTCGACCGGTCCGATCCCGGTCTGGATCAGGCGTTCCGGCCCATGGCCATGCCGGACCAGCCGGTCCCGGCCATCGGCCAGCTTCAGGTCTTTGCCGGCAGCCAGGAAAGCCGCCACCTCGGCTTCGATGGCCTGCTCCAGCAACTGGCGGGCTCCCGATCGGAGAAGGGCCGTCAGGGGATCATCGATCGCGTCGGGCTGGCGAAGGCGAATAATGCTGCTATCCTCGTTCATGGCGTATCGCTCCTCTGGAGGTTCAGGCAGGCTTCAAGCACCTACCTCGATACGCCGCCTTCCTCACCTCGTCATCACCCAGTTTCCGCTATAGCTCCAAACCTGCCTTCGGTGGCACCGACCTCTCAGGCGGCGCCACCGATCGATCCGCTTTCCATCTTAGGTGAATGGCTCTAGGGTGAACTCACGTCGCGCACCAATGGCGGGCTCTAACCCCTTGCAGGGCCTGTTATTGCCCTCGCGAAGTGCCTGCTATGGTTGAAGCGCGGGTGGTCGGATTGATGAAAATGCCGGTCGAATTCATGAACATGTGCAGTGGCGACAGTCAGCATTGTATTTGTGAGGCATGAAGGCGAGATCCGAGCATCGAAACAGGCCACCCCTTGTGCGATCCCGCACATCCATGCAGAACGATGACGTGAAACCATTGTCCATCACAGCCCTATTGCACAAAATTTCTTTGAAGGTTATTTGCTGATGGAATAGGTCGTATGCGACGCTGAAGGTGATATGTTTGGAAACCAAGGTTTTCTGGTATGCGATGCGGAGAGCTGTTCCATTCCGGGCGATAAGCACCCTCTCCGGCAGTCGCCATTGTGTCGGGCAAGCCATCCTCATGGCTATGTTGTCCTGTCGTAAGACCCGATGAAGCACCCCGATGATTCACCCACGAATATGCCTGACGCAGCCCAGCGTCAGGCGCTCGTCGCCTCCTTCGGCAGCCGTGCGCTCGATGCGGGGCTGGATCTCGACGCGTTGCTTGGGGAAGCTGTCGTGCACGCCGCAGCGGGCCTCAGCGTCGAACGGGCCAAGGTGCTGCGGTACCGCCCTGCATCTGACGATCTGCTGGTGTGCGCCGGTGTCGGCTGGGCGCCCGGTGTCGTTGGTCATGCGACCTTGTCCGCCGACTTGACGTCGCCGCCAGGACGTGCCTTGCGCACGGAAGCAGGTGTGGTGATCGCGGACATCCGCACGGCCGAGGGTTTCGTCTATTCCGATCTGCTGCGCGCACATGGTGTCCTGGCTCTACTAAATGTGCCAATCCGGATCGGGGAGAGCGTCTGGGGGGTGCTGGAGGCGGACAGCGAGGTCGAGCAATGCTTCAGCCCCGAGCACATGCACTTCCTGCAGGCTCTGGCCAATCTGCTCGGTGCCGCCATCCGTCGCCTTGAGGTCGAACTCCGGCTGCGTGAGCACGTTACGGCGCTGGGTGCGGCGCAAGCGGCGTCGATCGAGAGCGGGGAGCAGTTGCGGGCACTGACCGAAAACCTTCCTGCCGGCATGGTCTACCAGATCGCGATGCGGCGCGATGGCAGCGACCGCCGCTTCACTTACGTTTCGCACAGCTGCGCACGCTTGACTGGTGTGACCGCCGAAGCCGCCCTGGCGGATGCCGGCGCGCTTTACGAAACAGTCGTGCCGGAGCATCGCTCGGCCCTCGCCGCTGCCGAGGCGATCGCGATCCGGGACCTGATCCCCTTCGACTTCGAAGTACCGTTCCACTGCTGCGATGACGGAGAGATCCGCTGGTGCCGCATGATCTCGGCCCCGCGGGAGCGATCTGACGGATGGCTGCTCTGGGATGGCCTCTTCATCGATATCAGCGACCGCAAGCGGGCCGAGGAGGCGGTGCGCGACGAGGCCCATAGCCTCGAGGTGCTGAACCGCACCGGGGCGCTGCTGACAGCCCAGCTCGATCTCGGCCATATCGTCCAGGCGGTAACCGACGCCGCAACGGAGCTCTCGGGCGCTGCCTTCGGCGCCTTCTTCTATAACACGGTGGGTGACAATGGTAACTCCCTGACCCTCTACACGATCTCGGGTGTTCCTCGATCGGCCTTTGCAGATTTTCCGATGCCGCGAAGTACTGCGGTTTTTGGGCCGACATTTCGAGGTGAGGGCATTGTCCGCTCGGACGATATTCTCGCCGATCCGCGCTACGGCCAAAATCCGCCTCACCGCGGCATGCCCGAGGGACATTTGCCGGTCCGCAGCTACCTGGCGGTTCCTGTTATCTCCCGCTCCGGCGAAACGCTCGGCGGGCTTTACTTCGGGCACCCGGAGCCCGGTGTCTTTACCGCGCGTGCCGAACGTATCGTCGTCGGCATCGCGGCGCATGCAGCGATCGCGATCGACAATTCCCGGCTTTACACCGCCGCCCAACGCGAGATATCGGCGCGCGCAGCTGCCGAGGCCGATCTGCAGCGTTTGAACGAGACACTGGAGCAGCGTGTCGCCAGCGCGATCGCAGAGCGTATCCAGGCTGAAGAGGCGCTGCGCCAGGCTCAGAAAATGGAAGCCATCGGCCAGCTGACCGGTGGTCTGGCGCATGACTTCAACAATCTGCTCCAGGGCATTGTCGGCAGCCTCGAGATGCTGCGCAGTCGGGCCGCCGCCGGGCGCACTGCCGATCTCGGTCGCTATGTCGAGGCCGCTCTCGCTTCGGCGGAGCGGGCGACCGCCCTCACACATCGCCTGCTTGCATTTGCCCGGCGCCAGCCGCTGGATCCCAAGCCAGTCGACGCTAACCGGCTGGTAGGCGCGCTGGAGGAGCTGATCCGGCGCACCGTCGGTCCCGCCGTTCAGGTTGAGACGGTACTTGCGGGTGGCCTATGGCCGACGCTGTGCGATCCCAACCAGCTTGAGAGCGCGCTCCTCAACCTCGCCATCAACGCCCGCGATGCCATGCCCGGCGGCGGGCGCCTGACGATTGAAACGGCCAATGCGCATCTTGACGATGCCTATGCGGCGGCACAGCTCAACGTCACACCTGGCCAGTATGTCGCACTCTGCGTGACCGATACCGGCACCGGCATGCCACCGGAGGTGATCGCCCGGGTCTTCGATCCGTTCTTCACGACCAAGCCGCTCGGCCAGGGAACCGGCCTCGGTCTTTCCATGGTATACGGCTTTGCCAAGCAGTCGAACGGTCACGTGCGCATCTACAGCGAGGAAGGACGTGGCACAGCGGTCAAGCTCTATCTGCCGCGCCATTGGGCTCAGGCTGGTGGCGAGGCCAAACCAGAGACAGCGATGCCAGGGGAGCCCGCCGGTGCCGGCGAGACGGTGCTGATCGTCGAGGACGAAGCGCTGGTGCGGATGCTGATCGTCGAGGTTCTGGAAGACCTGGGTTATGCCTCGCTCGAAACCGGAGACGCGGCCTCAGCACTGCGTGTGGTTGAGTCCGGCGTCCGCATCGATCTAGTGATTACAGATGTGGGCCTGCCCGGAAGCATGAATGGCCGCCAGCTTGCCGACGCGGCCCGTGAGATGCGACCCGATCTCAAGGTACTATTCATCACCGGTTATGCGCAGAATGCCGCCATTGGCAACGGCGTTCTCGAGCCCGGTATGGCAATGATGACCAAGCCCTTCGCGCTTGATGCGCTGGCGATGAAGATCCGTGCAATGATCGAGAATGGGGAGGGCATGCCACTCCTTGAACGCAAAAGATAACCTGGAGACGCAGACGATGATCGGTCAAACGTACGTTCCACGAAATCATACGTACGCTTGACTCAACAGGAAGTGATGTTTCTGGCCAGATCGAAAGCTCCAGCCAAACATCCTGGCATCGGGTTGTTTTAGACGGTCTATGTATCACCGAGAACACGCACAGTGTCTTCTTCGGCAACAGATTCAACGTACCGATAGCGATATCAACCATGAACATTAATAGGATTAATAAATTTAAACTAATAATTACTATATTGAAGGATTAATAATATTCTATTTGAAGTATTTTTTATCCAGAGCCGTCGTTTATGATAGTGATGTGATCACTATGTCATGCTCGATCTTCTAAAGATGAGACTCCATCGGCAAACAATACTACTGATGAATATTTTAATAACAGCAGCTGAAAACACAACAAGAACATCGATTATCCTCAGGGAAATGAAACATGAAGAAGCATGCACTGTTCGGTCTTGTTTTGGCCGTGGCCTCAATGCTCATTTCAGAATCCGGATCTGCCAAAGATAGCGCGGACGACAAAGGATCCGACGCCTCGACACCTTCCTCTGAGGTGGAACCCATTGGTGAGGCAACTGGGGTGGCGGGTTAAGCGAGAGTCCCGCGGGATCATTGCGCCGTGTCGATGCCGGGAATCGGTGCCGGCGCGAGCCGCAGGGTAGCTGCTATACTTCCAATTTCCAAATCCTTGTTGTTGATGCCGGTGGTCATGGGGGCGAAGGTGAGCATTTCCCCGCTTCCCGATCTTGCTCGGGAAGCGGGGGAAGCGGAACCGTTCGGCGCAGCCAATCGTCCCGATGTCTACGGGCATTGCTCTTCGTAGATCTGCCGGGGCGTCCGGTAGCCGTGCGCCTGATGAAGGCGTTCCTCGTTGTAAAAGTGCAGCCAAGCG
>NZ_JCACHA010001110.1:0-5415 GCF_059503625.1 Skermanella sp. | reverse complement strand
GAGCGTTCATGGGGACGAAGATGACCATGGGTTCCGAGAACGCCGGTTACTACTCGACGGCGCCGCTGGCGAAGACCCTGGCCGACCTGATCGACCCTGGATACCTGAATGCCGGAAAGCCCCGGCTGACGGTGGGCGCCGCCAATGTCCAGAGCGGCGAGATGCACTACTTCGACAGCCGCAAGGCGCCCCTGTCGATCCGGCACGTGATGGCATCAGGAGCACTTCCCCCCGCCTTCCCCGCGATCCGGATCGACGGCGAGCTTTACTGGGACGGCGGCATCCTGTCGAACACCCCCGTCGAAGCCGTGTTCGACGACAATCCCCGGCGGAACGGCGTCGTCTTCACGGTCCATATCTGGAACCCCAGCGGACCGGAACCGGACAGCATCTGGAAGGTCATGAGCCGCCAGAAGGACCTTCAGTACTCAAGCCGCGCCGCCAGCCATATCACCCGCCAGAAGCAGATCCACCGCCTGCGCCACGTCATCGCGGAACTGGCGGAACGGCTGCCCCCCGATCTCCGCAACGATCCCGAGATCCGGGAGCTTACCGCCTATGGCTGCCTGACCCGTATGCATGTGGTGCGGCTGCTGGCCCCGCCGCTGGCGGGCGAGGACCATTCCAAGGACATCGACTTCAGTCCCGAAGGCATCCGGGCACGCTGGGCCGCCGGCTATGCCGATACGGCCCGCGTGCTGGCCCAGGCACCCTGGATGCATCCCTACGATCCGATCGAAGGCTTCATCCTGCACGACGCCAGCATGGGCAGGATGATCAAGGAAGGCTGAGGGCTGGGGTTTTCAGCCGGCGCGGAGCGCGTTGGGAATGGCGTGGACGCGGACGTTGCCGACGCCGGCCAGAACGGCTTGCAGGCGGGCGGCCGTCTTGTTGCCGTCGGCTTCCTGCTTCGCCACGGCGCAGACGGTCAGGAGGCCGCCGTCTTCGGCCTTGATGAGGATGTGGTCGGCGTGGAAGACGCCTTCGTTCTCGGCGATCAGGCCGTTGCCCTTCAGGCGGCGGCGCAGTTCATCGATGCTGATGGATTCGGAATTGATGGCCGTCATGCTTATGGAATCCCCATTCGTGGAACAGGCGGTAAGGCAGTCCGTGGAAAGAGGATAGTGCATCGCAGCATACACGCCGATGACACATCGGTTAAATATTTCATCCATTCGGCGGGATTCCGTCGGGGCTACCGTTGCGGCCATTCATGACTATCCATTGTTGAAAAACCGGGATGAAACCCGACATCACGGCGAACACAGACCGGGGAAGAGCCATGACCACGAAGTGGTGGAAGGAAAGCGTCGTCTACCAGATCTACCCGCGCAGCTTTCAGGACAGCAACGGGGACGGCATCGGCGACCTGCGGGGCATCATCGGCCGGCTGGATTACCTGAAGGAACTGGGCGTCGACGTCGTCTGGCTGTCGCCGGTCTACAAGTCGCCGAACGACGACAACGGCTACGACATCAGCGACTACCAGGACATCATGGACGAGTTCGGCACGCTCGCCGACTGGGAGGAACTGCTGGCGGAGATGCACGCGCGCGGCATCCGGATGGTCATGGACCTCGTCGTCAACCACAGTTCCGACGAGCATGCCTGGTTCGTCGAGAGCCGCAAGAGCAAGGACAACCCCTACCGCGACTTCTATATCTGGCGGCCGGCCAAGAACGGGCGAGAGCCGAACAACTGGGAATCCTTCTTCAGCGGCTCGGCCTGGCAGTACGACGAGACAACCGGCGAATACTACCTGCACCTGTTCTCCAGGAAGCAGCCGGACCTGAACTGGGAGAACCCCGCCCTTCGCAACAAGATCTACGAGATGATGCGCTGGTGGCTGGACAAGGGCATCGACGGCTTCCGGATGGACGTCATCACGATGCTGTCCAAGACGCCGGGCCTGCCCGATGCGCCGGTGATCGGCGACAAGCCTTACCACTGGGGCGGCCAGTACTTCATCCACGGTCCCCGGCTGAACGAGTACCTGAGCGAGATGCACCGGGAGGTGCTGTCCAGGGGCGACATCCTGACGGTCGGAGAGGCCGTCATGGCGACGACCGAGCACGCCATCGACCTGACCAACGAGGAGACCGGCCACCTCAACATGCTGTTCCAGTTCGAGCACATGGACCTGGACCGCGACCCGCACAGCATGTCGGCCAAATGGGCCTTGAAGCGCTGGGACCTGCTGGACCTGAAGCAGGTCATGACCCGCTGGCAACGCAACCTGGAAGGCAAGGGCTGGAACAGCCTGTACCTGTCCAACCACGACCAGCCGCGCTCGGTTTCCCGCTTCGGCGACGACGGCTATCACAGGGTGGCGTCGGCCAAGCTGCTGGGGACGTTCCTGCACATGCTCCAGGGCACGCCCTATGTCTATCAGGGTGAGGAGATCGGCATGACCAACGTCCGGTTCTCGTCGATCGACGACTACCGCGACATCGAGACGCTGAACATGTACCGGGAATTCGTCCACGACCGGGGCATCGACCCGGCGACCGTCATGGCCGGCATCCACGCCAAGAGCCGCGACAACGCCCGGACGCCGGTCCAGTGGGACGACAGCCCCAACGCCGGCTTCACGACCGGAACTCCGTGGATCGGCGTCAACCAGAACTACCGGGAGATCAATGTCCAGGCGGCGCTGGCCGATCCCGACTCGATCTTTCACTACTATAAAAGACTGATCCGGCTGCGGAAGGAGAACCCGGTCATCGTCCATGGCCGCTACGACCTGCTGCTGGAAGCGCATACCGAGATCTACGCCTTCACCCGCACCCATGGCGACGACCGCCTGCTGGCGATCCTGAACTTCACCGCCAACCAGCCGGTCTTCGCCCTGCCGTCGGGCATCGCGCATTCGGGAACGGAGCTGGTGATTTCCAACTACGAGGTCGATGCGGCGGAAGACATAGCGCTGCTGACGCTGCGTCCCTACGAGGCGCGGGTCTACCGGCTGACCTGAGCGCCGCCGCGCACGTTCCCTGCCCCGGTCTGCCTGTACCAGCGATAGGTCGCGGCCAGACCGTCGCGCAGCGGCGTCCCTGCGGTCCAGCCGAGCGACTTGAGGACGCCGGCGTCGAGGACCTTCCGGGGCGCGCCGTCCGGCTTGGAGGGATCGAAGTCGAACCGGCCCCGCCAGCCGATCGCCTCGGCCAGCATTTCCGCCAGTTCCAGCACCGAGACGTCCTGTCCCGTACCGATATTGACCGGCAGGTCGCCGGAGTAGTGCCGAAGCAGGAAGACGGCGGCATCGGCAAGGTCGTCGACGTGAAGGAAGTCGCGGCGCGGCGTCCCGGAGCCCCAGATCCGGACGCCGTCCGCCCCTTCGGCCAAGGCACGGTCGATCCGCGCCATCAGGCCGGGGACGACATGGCTGTTGACCGGATCGAAATTGTCGCCGGGTCCGTAGAGGTTGGTCGGCATCGCGGCGATGAAGTCGCAGCCATGCTGAAGCCGGTAGGCCTGACACAGCTTGACGCCGGCGATCTTGGCGACGGCATACCACTCGTTGCTGGGTTCCAGCGGACCGGTCAGCAGAGCGCTTTCGGTCACAGGCTGCTCCGCCAGCTTCGGATAGATGCAGGAAGAGCCGAGATACAGCAGCCGCGTCACGCCGCAGCCCCTGGCCGCATGGATGACGTTGGCCGCTATCGCCAGATTGTCGTAGATGAAATCGCCGGGCAGGGAGGAGTTCGCGACGATGCCGCCCACCCTGCCGGCCGCCAGCACCACGGCATCGGGCCGGTTGGCCTCCATCCAGTCCTCGACCATCGACTGGCGGCGGAGGTCCAGGTCCTTCCTGCCGACGGTCAGGATTTCGCATCCCTCGCGCGCCAGCCGGCGGACCACCGCCGAACCGACCATGCCGGCATGCCCGGCCACCCACACCCGTCGTCCGGTGAAGTCGAAAAGCTCCCGCATGGGCAGAGTTCCGGCTACGACAAAATCAAGATGGACGCACAATAGTATTCAGATGGGCCGCGATGCAATTACTTTATAATTTTCAGCTAAAGGCTGCGCTTTGTGCTTATGAACAAATACAGTATGACAGCTCCCGATATATACAGACCCCGGTATATACTGGCGTGGCCGTCGCGGGTCTCCGCCCCAAGCCTCAGCTCGCGTGGAGGGACCGGCGGGTGTCGGCTGCCGCTTCCAGCTCTTCGTCCCGGCGCTCCTTCTCGATCCGGTCGTTTTCCAGCCGGGCGGAGAAGGACAGGACGTATTGCTGCAACTCCCGCGCCTGGAACGGCTTGGCAAGGAAGAAGAGACGGTCGGCCGGGGGAACGTCGTGGGTGATCTTGCGGGCGTCGACGCCCGCAAAGCCGCTGACGATCACGATGTTGATCAGGCTGTCCAGCGCGCGGATGCGCTTGGCGGTTTCCAGTCCGCTGATGCCGGGGGGCATGCGCATGTCCAGGAAAGCGGCGCCGAACCGCCTGCCCGCCGCCAGTGCGTCGCGGACATGGGCGACGGCGGCTTCGCCCTGCCGGACGCAGCACAACTCGACCTCCGGCGTCGGCGGCATGTCCGCCGGTCCGAACAGCTGTTCCTCCAGTTCGGTCATCCTGTCGCGCCGAGGCGACAGGTCGTCGATGACGTAGCGGTAGCTGTCCAGCAGCATCGGTTCGTCATCAGCCACGAGTACTCGGAACGGTTCACTTGCCTTCATGCGCTTTCTCTCAACTCTTCGAACTTGAACACACGCTTCTTGACCGGCAGCCGGACGACCATGGTGGCGCCCCTGCCTATCCCCTCGCTGGTCGCCCAGATGCCTCCGCCCATGCCGGCCAGGCTGTTGGCGCACCAGTGCAGGCCGATCCCGCCGCTGTGGGCGCGGCGGGTCGAATAGCCCCGCTCGAAGATGCGGTCGAGCTTGTCCTCGGGAATGCCCTGCCCGTCGTCGGTGAAATGCAGTTCCACCATATCGCTGCCGTCGCTGGTAACGACCTTGCCGTCTATCATGATCTTTCCCGCGGTGCGTCCTCCCGCCATGATCGCTTCCTCCGCGTTGACCACCAGATTGCCGAAAACCTGGGTCAGGACGACATGGTGTCCGCGTACCTGCGGCAGCTTTCCAATCCCCGCAGCGACTTCGATCTTTACGGCGTCACCATGCTGCAACAGCTTGGACGCCTCTTCGATCACGCCGACGACGTCGATTGTCTCAACCTGACGTTTAGCACGGCTGAACCGCTCATGGTCATAGAAGATCTGTTCGATATGCGTCGCCTGATCGCCGATCACGCTGAGATCGGTCTCGATGGTGGAGTGACTGGTCCGCAGATGCTCCATGCAGGCCTTCAGGTACGTCACGGCCAATTCGCAGTCGCGCCGGTCCGCCGCGGCCTCGGCGACCTTGGCCACCGCCGCCTCCATCTTGTCCAGATGCGCCATGTCGAG
>NZ_JCACHA010001109.1:0-5425 GCF_059503625.1 Skermanella sp. | reverse complement strand
TCACTACAGAGCACGTTGCTGTCGCCGACCTTGCCCAGCACCAGCGGACGTACACCCAGCGGATCGCGGACGCCGATCACCATGTCGTTGGCCAATGCGATCAGCGAGTAGGCGCCCTCGACCTGACGCAGCGCTTCGACCATGCGGTCGATCACCGAGCCGCTGCGGGCGGTCGCCATCAGGTGGACGATGACTTCGGTATCGGTGGTCGACTGGAACAGGCAGCCCCGGCGCACCAGCTGCCGGCGCAGCATCAGGGCATTGGTCAGATTGCCGTTATGGGCAAGCGCGAAGCCGCCGAACTCGAAATCGGCGAACAGAGGCTGCACGTTGCGCAGCACGGTGTCGCCGCTGGTGGCGTAGCGGACATGCCCGATCGCGGCGTGGCCCTTCAGCTTCGCGATCACCGACTGCGAGCTGAAATTGTCGCCCACCTGTCCCATGGCATGCTGGATATGATAGTGTTCGCCATCGAAGGTGACGATACCCGCCGCCTCCTGTCCACGGTGCTGAAGGGCATGAAGCCCCAGCGCCGCGACAGCGGCAGCTTCACCATGGTTGTAAACGCCGAACACGCCACACTCTTCGCGTAGTTTGTCGTCGTCGAACGGATGGGTCGTCAACATGGGAACTTAACCCTTTCGCGGGGTCGGATGTGGTAGGCTAACGGGCAGTTTCGAAAAGTCGGTCGAGGTCGGACCTGTCACGGTCCTTATACCCCGACTCTGGCGTGGGCGCATCCGCGTTCGTTGCATTGGCGGCAGTCGGTCTCGGCACGGATAAACGCCGAAGGGCCTCTTCCTGCATCGCCTTGTTCGTCTGCTCGACGGCGGCGCCGGCTGCCGAATTGGCGGCCGATTGGGCGCCGGCCGCTGCATTCGACCGTGTCTGGTCTGGGACCAGATTGCGAAGCATATCCGCTCCCGTCTGTATGACCGGCATCGTGCGGGCATCCTTCAGCCAGCGCGGCTGGTCGGTCGGCGGAAAGACCCAGGCCACCGATAGATAGGCAAGGCAAACGATAACCGCACCCCTCGCGATGCCGAAAACGAACCCAAGGGAACGATCGACCGCACTAAGCGCGGATCCGCGCACGCCTTTGGAGATCTGGTGGCTGACGATCGACAGCAGGATCAGCGAGACGACGAAGACGCCGATGCCCGCCACCGCTTTGGCGACCAGATCCTTGGCAACGACTTGCTGGACGATCGGAAGCGCATGGGGGAACAGGTAAATCGTGGCGAAGGCGGCGCCCACCCAGGCGCCGACCGACAGGACTTCCCGCACCAGTCCGCGTGCGAAAGCCAGAAGGGCCGACAGCAGCAGAATGACGATGACGGCGATATCCGTCGGATTGATCGAAGTGGTTTCCATCGTCGTGCCCGTCACGTCAACTTGTGGATCATGTCCGTCCACGACCGGCGGAGCCGGCCGAGCGGGGTTCCTGGAACATCGGGATAAGGTCTTCGAGATGTGCAAGCTCGATCTGCCGGATACCCGGATCGCTCCGGCTGCCCTTTTTTCGGCCCCGTAAGGTCGGCATCACCGACTTCTCGAAACCGAGCTTGGCGGCTTCCTTCAGGCGGACGTCGGTCTGGCTGACAGCCCGGATCTCTCCGGACAATCCGATTTCACCGAAGACGACGGCATCGGATGGAACCGGCTCACCCGTCAGGGAAGACACGAGGGCCGCCGCCACCGCCAGATCCGCGGCAGGTTCGCCGATCCTCAAGCCGCCCGCGACGTTGAGATAGACGTCGTTGGCGCCGATCGCGATCCCGCAGCGCGCCTCCAGAACGGCCAGCACCATCGCAAGCCGGCCGCTGTCCCAGCCCACCACCGCGCGGCGCGGTGTGCCAAGGGGGGAGGGCGCGACCAGAGCCTGGATTTCCACCAGCACCGGGCGGGTGCCTTCAAGTCCGGCGAAGACGCAGGCGCCGGATACGTCGCCCCGCCGCTCCGCCAGGAACAGTTCCGACGGATTGGACACTTCACTCAAGCCGGCGTCCGTCATTTCGAACACGCCGATCTCGTCGGTCGGGCCGAAGCGGTTCTTCACTGCGCGTAGGATACGGAACTGATGGCCGCGCTCGCCTTCGAAATACAGCACGGTGTCGACCATATGCTCCAGGACGCGAGGGCCGGCGATGGTGCCTTCCTTGGTGACATGGCCGACCAGCACCAGGATGATGCCGCGCCGCTTGGCGACCCGGATCAGTTCCTGGGCCGAAGCCCTTACCTGGGCGACCGTGCCGGGCGCGCTGTCCAGCGTGTCCACATACATGGTCTGGATGGAATCGATGATGCACAGTCCGGGTGCGTCGCCGCTGTCCAGCGTCGCCACGATGTCGCGGACATTGGTCGCCGTCGCCAGTTCGACCGCCGATTCGGCCGTACCCAGACGCGCGGCGCGCATCCGCACCTGATCGACCGCCTCTTCGCCCGAGATGTAGGCGCACCGCAAATTCTTGGCGAGGCTGCAAACGACCTGGAGCAGCAGCGTCGACTTGCCGATGCCGGGATCGCCGCCGACCAGCAGGGCCGAACCCGGCACCATGCCGCCGCCGCACACGCGGTCGTATTCGGCAATGCCGCTGATCCGGCGGGGAGCCTTCTCCGAAACGCCTTTAAGATCGACGAAGTCGATTCTCCGCCCGGCGCCCGACGCCCGGCCGAGCCCTTTGGGTGCGCTCTCGGGGACCGCCTCCTCGACCAGAGTGTTCCACTCGCCGCATGCGTCGCACTTGCCGCTCCACTTAGGAGAGCTGGCGCCGCAGGCTTGGCAGACATACCGGGTGTTTGGTCGAGCCAATGTAACTAAAACTCGTCGTGTTGCGATGCAGCATGATTAGCATGTCGGCGTTCCCGATCCTATCGGGGAAACGCCCCACCCCGGACCTTATCCGCCGGATGGCGGCTGGGTGCGACCGATGCTTATCTGGACAAGGTTTATTTAATGTGAACAGAACCGGAATACCAGGGGCCGCCAACGGCTTGCGACTGCAAGGTTGGGCTGCATCGGCGGGCTCCGCATGTGCCCGCGGGTCCCCGTCAGGACTGGCTGACTTCCATCTGGATCGGTCCGTCGGCGCGGCCATGGATGAACTGGTCGACATAGGCATTGCCGGAGTTGTCGATCTGGCTGACGGGACCGTGCCAGATGATCTTGCCCTTGTAGATCATGGCGACCCGGTCGGCGATCTTGCGGGCGCTTGCCATGTCGTGGGTGATCGACAGGGCGGTGGCGCCCAGGTCCTTCACGCATTTGACGATCAGGTCGTTGATGACGTCGGCCATGATCGGGTCCAGCCCGGTCGTCGGCTCGTCGAAGAAGATGATCTCCGGCTGTGTTGCGATGGCGCGGGCCAGGCCGACGCGCTTCTGCATGCCGCCCGACAGTTCGGCTGGGAAAAGATCGGCCACCCGCCGTTCCAGGCCGACGTCGGCCAGCTTCTCCAGCGCTATGTCCTTGGCCTTCGACCGCGCCATCTTCTCGCCCTGGATCAGTCCGAACGCGACGTTCTCCCAGACCGGCAGGCTGTCGAACAGCGCGGCGCCCTGGAACAGCATGCCGAACTTGCGCATGACGCGCTCCCGGTCGCGCGGCCTCAGGTTGGCGGTTTCCTCGCCGTCGATCCGGATCGATCCGCTATCCGGGTGCATCAGGCCGATGGCGCATTTCAGCATCACCGACTTGCCGGTGCCCGAACCGCCGATGACCACGAGAGACTCGGCGCGGCCGATACTCAGGTCGAGACCGTTGAGCACCTGCTTGGTACCGAACGCCTTGCGCAAGCCCGTCAGCTTCAGCTTCGGCGTATCCAGCTTGGTGCCGTCGGGTGCGTCGGACTTCTGTTGCATGGTACTCATCATGAGAAGAACAGGCCGGTGATCAGGTAGTTGAACACCAGGATCAGGATCGAGGAGGAGACGACCGCGTTGGTCGTGGCAGCGCCGACGCCCTGCGCGCCGCCCCTCGACTGGTATCCGTGATAGCACCCCATCAGCGCGATGACGAAGCCGAACATGGCGGCCTTGACCAGCCCGGAGATCACGTCCATCGGCTCCAGGAATTCCCAGGTGCGGCTGATATAGGCGGCGGCATTGAAGTCCAGCCGATAGACGCTGATCAGGAACCCGCCGAACACGCCGATGATGTCGGCCACCAGCACCAGCAGCGGCAGCATGGTCAGGCCGGCGATCAACCTTGGCACGACCAGATACTTGAACGGGTTGGTGGCGAGCGTCGACAGCGCGTCCACCTGCTCCGTCACCCGCATGGTGCCGATCTCGGCTGCCATCGACGCGCCGATCCGGCCTGCGACCATCAGGCCCGCCAGGACGGGACCCAGTTCACGGGTGATCGACAGGACCACGACCGTCGCGACCGCTCCCTCCGCCTGGAAGCGGGCGAAGCCGGTAAAACTCTGGAGGGCCAGCACCATGCCGGTGAACAGCGCCGTCAGCCCGACCACGGGCAGGGAGTAGTAGCCAATGTCGATCATCTGCCGCCCGATCAGGCGCAGATAGAAGGGCGGGCGGAAACAATGTGAAATTGCGACGCCGGTAAACAGCATCAGCCGACCGGTCGCTTCCAGAAATATCAGGAAGGCGCGGCCGGTCGTGGTCAGAAAACCCATTGATCCCCCGTGGCAGCCCACTCGGCGGCAGTTCCGCTCACCGGCGATGCCGTGCCGGACACGACGAAAAGGCCGGAATTGGTGAGGCAAGTTCCGTGGCGATACGCATAAGCCCCTGCGTCCGTTGCAACTTTGCCCATGCGCGCAACCTTGTGCGCCGCACCCTAGCCAACCGCCATAACACTGTCAATCTCATGGAAAAAGGCGGAGCGGCCGCATATGGCCACACCGCCCTTTCGATATCGCCCACTCTAGCTTTAGGTTCCGGCTTTATTCGTAGTCGCCGCCACCGCCGGCGCCGGGATGGCTTTGGTCCAGATCGCCGAACTTGGTGTACTGGCCGTCGAAGAACAGGCGGACGGTGCCGATCGGTCCGTGACGCTGCTTGGCGATGATCACCTCGCCGGTGTTGTGGACCTCGCCCAGACGCTGCTGCCAGCGCTGATAACGGTCGTTGAACTTGTCATCGGCCTCGTCTGGACGGCGGCTCGGCTCGGAGCGCTCCAGATAGTACTGTTCGCGGAACACGAACATCACGACGTCGGCGTCCTGCTCGATCGATCCCGATTCGCGAAGGTCGGAAAGCTGGGGCCGCTTGTCTTCGCGCTGCTCCACCGCACGGGAAAGCTGCGACAGCGCCACGACCGGCACATCCAGTTCCTTCGCGATGGCCTTCAGCCCTCGGGTGATCTCGGAGACTTCCTGCACCCGGTTCTCGCTGCTCTTGCCGCCCGTACCGCGCAGCAATTGGAGATAGTCGACCACGATCAGGCCCAGATTGCCCG
>NZ_JCACHA010001108.1:0-5426 GCF_059503625.1 Skermanella sp. | reverse complement strand
TGCAGCAAACTTGTGGCGGAAACCGGCGGGATTCCTCAGGCCCGCACCACCCGGTTACGCCCTTGGGCCTTGGCCTCGTACAGGGCACGGTCGGCCCGTGCCAGGGGCTGCTCGATGCGTGCCTCCTCCGGAGAGCACTCGGCGACGCCGATGCTTACCTTGAAGCCGAACGCCGCTGCCGCCGTATCGGAATCGCAGCGGATATCGCCGATCGCCCGCCTGATCCGGTCCGCCACCAGCATCGCCTCGTCTCCGACGGTTTCCGGCAGGACGATGGTGAACTCCTCGCCTCCCATGCGCCCGACCATGTCGATCTCCCGCAGCAGCCCGACGCAAGTCGCGGCGAGGGCGCACAGGGCGCGGTCGCCGCAGGCATGGCCGTAGGTGTCGTTGATCCGCTTGAAGTGATCGATGTCCAGCGTCATCAGGCTGAAAGGACTTCCGAAGCGCTGAAGGCGCAGCAACTCCCGCTCCGCCCGCTCGATCAGGTGGCGCCGGTTGGCAAGACCGGTCAGGGGATCGGTCGTCGCGAGCAGCCGCAACTCCGCCTCCGTCCGCTTGCGGTCGGTGATATCGCGGATCATGGCGGTGAACAGCGGTCCGTCCGGTCCCTCCGACCGGGAAAGCGAGACCTCCACCGGAAAGACGTTGCCGTCGCGGTGCAGGCCGCTCACCTCCGGCCGGTCCACCATGGTCCGCGATTCTACGCCTTCCCGGAAGAAGCCGACGAACTGCTCCGCATGGGCGGCACGCAGGGGTTCGGGAATCAGAAGCGACAGGGGCCGACCGACGATCTCGTCCGCCCGATAGCCGAACATTCGTTCCGCCGCCGGATTGAAAAGCACGATCCGCTGCCCGACATCGACCGACACGATCGCATCGTGCGCCAGATCCAGCACGCCCTTCAACCGCTCCTCCGACGCTTTCAAGCGTTCTTCCAGATGGCTGCGGGCGATGGCGTGGCGGACCGCCCGTTCGATCATGGCGATCTCGAAGTCGCCTTTGATCAGGAAGTCCTGGACGCCCGCTTCGACCGCGGCGAGCGCCATCTCGTTATCGGCGCAACCGGTCAGGACGATCAGCGGGAGGGCCGGCGCCGCCTTGCGGATAGCGGCAATGGTGGCGAAGCCTTGGCTGTCCGGCAGAACGATGTCGAGCAGAATGACATCGAAACGGCAGTCCTTCAGGGAGCGCAGGGCGCCGGACAGCGTGCCGACCGTGGTCAGCTCGAAGCGGGGAGTGCGGTCACCGAGCACGCAAGCCACCAGAGCGGCATCGCGGGGGTTGTCCTCGACAAGCAGTACCGTGATGGCCTGAACAGGTTTCCCGCGAGTATTGAACATTTGAGTATTCGTCGACCTCGCTACAGCGGCTCTCCGCGACGAGCGCCGACGATCCCTGGTGCCGTGATCAAGCAATGATCATAGGGCAGAGCGAAACAGGATTGCCAACCGCGCCTTGCAGCCGCGACGCGTCATAGTGCAGCACCGGACCCGCCGGCCGCTTTGTCGCGCATTGCTTCTCCGTTCACCCCCATGTCCCCGATTGCTCCCTACCGCACCTGCGCGGTAAGGTCCCGGCCAACGAAGTCAGGTTCAGAACACAGGGAGTCCGCGCATGGCCATGACTGTCCGCCCCCGTCGCAGCGTCCTTTACATGCCGGGTTCCAACCCGCGCGCCATGGAGAAGGGCAAGACCTTGCAGGCGGATGGCCTGATCCTCGACCTGGAGGACGCGGTGGCGCCCGACGCCAAGGCTCAGGCGCGCACCCAGATCGGCGACGCGATCAAGGGCGGCGGCTATGGCAAGCGCGAGCTGATCGTCCGCACCAACGGCCTGAACACCGCCTGGGGCTACGAGGACCTCGTGTTCGCCGCCACATCAGGCGCCGACGCGGTGCTGCTGCCCAAGGTCGAATCGGCTGACCTGGTCCGGCAGGCGGAGCAGGTCCTGGTGGCCTCGGGCGCTCCGGCCGGTCTCAAGATCTGGTGCATGATGGAAACCCCGCTGGCGATGCTGAACGCCAAGGAGATCGCGGGCGCCTCGCCCCGGCTCGGCGCCTTCGTCATGGGCACCTCCGACCTCGCCAAGGACCTCCACGCCGCCCACACGCGCGACCGGCTGCCGATGATCACCAGCCTTGGCCTGTGCCTGCTGGCGGCCCGCGCCTATGGTCTCGCCATCCTCGACGGCGTCTATCTCGACCTCAACGACGACGAAGGCTTCGCGGCCTCCTGCCGGCAGGGCGTCGAGCTTGGCTTCGACGGCAAGACGCTGATCCACCCGAAGACGCTGGCAGCCGCCAACGCGGCCTTCGGCCCCTCGGCGGACGAGGTGGCGCATTCCCGCCGCATCATCGACGCCTTCCAGGCGGCAGTCGCCGAGGGCAAGGGCGTGGTGCTGGTGGACGGCAAGCTGGTCGAGAACCTGCACGTCGAGAACGCCCGCCGGCTGGTGGCCCTGGCCGAGGCGATCGAAGCCCTGGAAGCCGAAGCGGCCGCCTGAGCAGAAATTCATTCAGCTAAAAAACGTTCGGAGCGAGCAGGGCAATGACCAAGACCAACCCCGGCAATTATTTCGAAGATTTCAAGCTGGGCCAGGAGATCGTCCACGCGACCCCGCGCACGGTGACCGAGGGCGACATGGCACTCTATGTGGCCCTGACCGGCTCGCGCTTTCCCCTTCACTCTGCCGATACCTTCGCCCAGGACCTTGGGTACGAGGGTGCCACGATCGACGACGTGCTGGCCTTCCACGTCGTCTTCGGCAAGACGGTGCCCGACATCTCGCTCAACGCCGTCGCCAATCTCGGCTACGCGGCCGGCCGCTTCGGCGAGCCGGTCTATCCGGGCGACACCCTGTCGTCGGTCTCCGAAGTGATCGGGCTGAAGGAGAATTCCAACGGCAAGACCGGCACCGTCTATGTCCGCTCGGTCGGCGTCAACCAGCGCGGCGAGATGGTGCTGGACTACTGCCGCTGGGTGATGGTCCGGAAGCGTGACGAATCGGCCCTGGCGCCCGAGGCGGTGGTCCCCGACCTGCCGGACGCCGTGCCGGTGAGCGAGCTGATCGTCCCGGCCGGCGCCGGTTTCGCCACCTACGACACGGTCGCCGCCGGCTCGCCCCATCTGTGGGACGACTACAGCGCCGGCGAGAAGATCGACCATGTCGACGGCATGACGATCGAAGAGTCGGAGCACGCCATGGCGACCCGGCTGTACCAGAACACGGCCCGCGTCCACTTCAACCAGCACACGGAGAAGGAAGGCCGCTTCGGTCGCCGCCTGATCTATGGCGGGCACATCATCAGCATCGCGCGGGCGCTCAGCTTCAACGGTCTCGCCAATGCGGTACGCGTGGCCGCCATCAACGGCGGGCGTCACGTCGCCCCGACCTTCGCCGGCGACACGATCTATGCCTGGACCGAGATCCTGGAGAAGCAGGAGATCCCGGACCGGCGCGACATCGGCGCCCTGCGCCTGCGGACCATTGCAGTCAAGGATCGCGCCTGCGCCGATTTCCCCAATGTCGGGGCGGACGGCAAGACGGACCCGTCCGTCGTGCTCGACCTCGACTACACCGTGCTGGTTCCGCGCCGGGTCGGCTGATCATCATGAGGCAGGGTCGGGAAAGCGGGCTCAGTCGAGTTCCGCGACCTCGGCCCTGTTGAACACTTCGGACGCTTTGGCAATCTTTGGTTGGAACGGGTGGCGCTTGCGCGGATAGACCGAGTTTAGGCGCTTCACGTAGGTTTCCGTTTCCTTGTAGGGCGGAACGCCGCGATACCGCTCGACGGCGCCTTCTCCGGCATTGTAGGCGGCGGCGACCAGCGATACGTCGCCTTGGAAATAGGCCAGCAGCCAGCGCAGGTAGCGCATGCCGCCGCGCATATTGTCCTTCGCGTCGAACGGGTCCTTGACGCCGAACCGCTCGGCCGTATCCGGGATAAGCTGCATCAATCCCTGGGCATTTCGAGGAGAGACGGCATCGGTCCGGTAGTTGGACTCGATCTGCATGATGGCGAGCACGAAATTGGGATCGAGCCCGAATTCGGGAGCCATTCCGCGCACCATCTTCTCGATCTGCGCCGGCGGCATCAGGGCCACGCCGGGAGTCGGAGCAAGCGCACTGGCTACATAGCAACCCGGTGCCGGAAGGTCTTTCAGGCTGACGGCTTTCGGCATCATTTCCCTGGCTTCGGGGTGGCCCAGCTCGATCGCGCGGCGGAACCAGGACGCCGCCATCGGTTCGCTGCGGCTCACTCCCTTGCCGGACAGAAACAGGGACCCGATCTTGTAGGCCGCCACCGGATGGCCTTTGGCAGCGGCCTTGCAGTAGAGGTCGAAAGCCTTGGAGCTGTCGGATTTGGTTCCGATTCCCATTTCAAGGCGTCGTGCCAGTTCGAACTGGGCTCGCGTGCTGCCGGACTGGGCTAACGTTTCAAGCGCAAGTACTGTTTTGTCGGGTGTTTCGGCGTTGGCCTGAAATGGTGCGAAGCAGAAACCGATAATGATTAATGATTGTCGGATTGCCCGCATCACCAAACGACTTTCTTCTTATGAAAACTGACTTGTCTGAAGTAACACAGGGAAGCTGGAGCCCCAAGCCTACCTTTAGGCTATGCGATGGCCCATGAGGTTCCCGGAATCACCCGTCGGCGTTCTCCACCGCCACACCTATCGATTGTCACGAGGTTCAAATCGATACACCGTTCGGCGGTGGAGATCGTCGCGGCGTCTTACAGGACCGGAACCGCTTCGCGCTCGAGCAGCGCGGATTCGGCCAGGGCTGCGATGGCGAGCGACGCCGTGATACCGGGGGACTCGATGCCGTAGAGGTTGAGCAAACCGGGGACGCCATGGTCGCGCGGTCCCTGGACCATGAAATCGGCGTCGGGCACCCCAGCGGGAACCAGCTTCGGCCTGATGCCGGCATAGCCCGGCTGAAGCGCGTTGTCCGGCAGACCCGGCCAGTAGCGCCGGATGGCGCCGTAGAACTTGTCGGCCCTGCGGATATCGACGTCGTAGTTCATCCGCTCGATCCACTCGACATCCGGCCCGAAACGGGCCTGCCCCGCGAGATCGAGCGTCAGGTGGACGCCCAGCCCGCCCGGCTCCGGCACGGGGTAGATCAGCCGGCTGAAGGGCGCCCGCTTCGCCAGCGAGAAGTAGTTCCCCTTGGCATAATGGATCGGCGGAATGCTGGAGGCCGCAATGCCCTCGATCAGGTGCGCGATGTCCTGGGCGTACAGGCCGCCGGCATTGACGACTGATTTGGCGAGCAGCCTGAACGGCTCCGGCCCGCCCGTTTCGATGATGATCCCATCGTCCGTCACCTTGCCGCCGGTGACAGGACTGTTGAACGCGACCATGCCCCCATGGTCTTCCATCTCACCCTGGTAGGCCAGCATCAGGCCGTGGGTATCG
>NZ_JCACHA010001107.1:0-5430 GCF_059503625.1 Skermanella sp. | reverse complement strand
CCCGCGTCATCACGATCCGGACGCCCGGCGCCTTTACGGCGGCGCTGGTGTCCATCGAAACGATGTTGCCGCGCGCGATCGTGCTCGTCACCGGGACGGCATAGACCATGCCGTCCAGGCTGACGTCTCCGGCATACTTCGCGCCGCCGGTCACTTTCAGCGGCCCGTCCACCCGGTCGACGCCGGCGCCGATGACGTTCTTCGGGATCATGGCTGCTCTCCGGCGCCGGGACGCACAAGTTCGTTCAGGACCCGGACCAGCGTGTCCTGGCCCAGCGCTATCTTGAAGCCGTTGTACTGGTACGGCACCGCGCCGGCGAAGGCCGCTTCCGCCGCCGCCCGGAAAGCCTCCTCGGTCGGCGGGCTGCGCAGCAGCACGTTCTCCGCCTCGTGCGAGCGCCATGGGACCGACCCGACCCCTCCCAGCGCCACGCGGACGTGGTCGATGCTGCCCCCCGCGTCCAGCGTCAGCACCACGGCGGCCGATGTCAGCGCATAGGCGTAGGACGTGCGGTCGCGTACCTTCAGGTACATCGACCGCGCGCCGGCGGGCAGTTCCGGCAGCTCGATGCCGGTGATCAGTTCGTCCGTCCCAAGGCGCGTCTGGATCTGGGGCGTATCGCCCGGCAGCCGGAAGAAGTCCTCGGCGCGCTCCAGCCGGTCGAAGGCGGGGTTGGAGATCTTCACCTTGGCGTCCACCGCCACCAGAGCCACGCACATGTCGGACGGATGCGCCGCGATACAGGACGGGCTGGTGCCCAGCACGGCGCAGTAGCGGTTGATCCCTTCGACACCGGGCTGTTCGCCCAATGCGCCGCAGCCCGTTCCAGGTTCGCGCCGGTTGCAGGGCATCGCCACGTCGCGGAAATAGCCGCACCGGTTGCCCTGAAGCAGGTTGCCGCCGACGGTCGCCATGTTGCGAAGCTGGGTCGATGCGCCCGCCAGGATCGCCTGCGACAGCACCGGCCATCTCTGCTTTACGGTCTCATGTTCCGCCAGATCGGTGTTAGAGACATGGGCGCCGATATGCAGCCCGTGCCGGTCCTCGGTGATGCCGTCGAGGCCGAGGTGGTTTATGTCGATCAGCACGCCGGGCGTCTCGACACCCAGCTTCATCAGGTCGAGCAGCGTGGTGCCGCCCGCGACGAATCTTGCGCGGGGATTCCCGGCCATGCGCACCAGGGCGTCGGCGGGCGAGGTCGCCCTTACGTAGCGGAACGGGTTCATGCCGCCTCTCCCGCAACTGGGTTCCTGGCGGCGTCGCGGACACATTTCATCGCTTCGACGATGCCAGGATAGGCGCCGCACCGGCACAGGTTGCCGCTCATGCGCTCCCGGATCTCGGCATCGGAAGCGGGAGGCTTCTCGTGTTCCAGCAGCGCCACCGCCGACATGATCTGCCCGGACGTGCAGTAGCCGCACTGGAAGCCGTCGTGCTCGATGAAGGCTTTTTGGATGGGGTGGAGAGCTTCGGGCGTGCCCAGTCCCTCGATCGTGACGATCGGGATGTCCTGGTTCATCACCGCCAGCGTCAGGCAGGAATCGATGCGGTGGCCATCCACCAGGACGGTGCAGGCGCCGCACTGGCCCTGGTCGCAGCCCTTCTTGGTGCCGGTGAAACCCAGATAGTTCCGCAAGGCGTCCAGCAGGGTGACGCGCGGATCGAGCATCAGGTCGTGGCGCCTGCCGTTGACGGTCAGCGTGACCGGCACCGCCACATCCACCGTCTCGTCCGGTTGCCCGATTTCAGGATTGTCCAAGCCAGCCTCCCCGCTTCGTGATGGATCACGGAATAAGCGGAGAGACTTCTTTTTGTCTACTTATTAGAGCATAACTTTTCATTTCAGTCCTGAAACGAGAGTTTCCCCATTCAATGATCTGCCTGGACGGTTTGGCGCGGCTTCCGTACCAGCGGGGTCAGCATCAGCGCGAAGGCGAAGACGCAGGCCATCACCAGCAGGCAATCGGTGAAGGTCAGCACCATCGCCTCGCGGTGGACGATGTTCTGGACGACCTTCAAGGCTGCAAGATCGGCGTCGCCCTGCATGATGCTCCCCATCCGTCCGGCGATCCCGTCCAGCATGTCCTGGACGCCCGGTCTCGCCACGGTCACGTTGTCGGACAGCCGCGACATATGAAGGGCATAGCGGTCAATCAGCACCGTGTTGATGCCAGCCAGACCAATGGCGCCGCCCAGGTTCCGCATCAGGTTGTACAGGCCGCTGGCGTTCTTGAGCTGGGCCGGCGGCAGTGTGCCGAGGGCCAGCGTATTGACCGGGATGAAGCACATCATCAGCGAGAAGCCACGTACCGCCTGCGGCAGGAACAGTTCCCAGAAGTCGGATTCCGCCGTCAGGATCGAGTTCAGATAGATCCCGCTGCCGAACATCCCGAGCCCGATGGCGAGCATCAGGCGCAGGTCCAGCTTCTTCGACATCATGCCCGCGACCGGCGCCGATATGAACTGGAACATGCCCGTGACGAACATGACCATGCCGATCTGAAGGCTGTTCAACCCCCGGATCTGTCCCAGGAACAGCGGCATGATATAGACGGAGCCATAAAGCCCGACGCCGATCACGAAGCTGAACAGGCAGCCGATCGCGAAATTCCTGTCCTTGAAGGCGCGCAGCCCGACGATCGGGTTGTGATAGGTCAGGACGCGCCAGAAGAACAGCACGCCGCTGGCTACGCAGACCACTGCGCCGGCGGCGATCGCATGGTCTTCGAACCAGTCGTTGCGCGGACCTTCCTCGACCACGAACTCCAGCGTGCCCAGGAACAGCGCCATGAACAGCAAGCCGGCCAGATCGAAGCCCTTCAGCACCGACAGGTCGGCCTTGTCGACATTGACGAAGGTCCAGACCAGCCCCGTGACCAGCAGCCCCGGCACCACGTTGATCAGGAACAGCCAGTGCCACGACAGGCTCTGGGTCAGATAGCCACCCAGCGTCGGTCCCAGGGTCGGCGCCATGGTGGCGACCAGACCGATCATGACGGATACGCCGGCCCGTTTCTCCGCCGGGAACAGGGAGAAGCTGGTGGCGAAGACGGTCGGGATCATCGCCCCGCCCAGGAACCCCTGAAGCGCCCGGAAGACGATCAGGGACTCGATGTTCCAGGCCAGTGCGCAGGCCAGGCTCATGCAGGTGAAGCCGGTCGCCGACACGACGAAGACCCAGCGCGTCGACATGACCCGCGCCAGGATGCCCGACAGCGGGATCATGATGACTTCGGCGATCAGGTAGGACGTCTGGACCCAGCTTATCTCGTCGGCGCTGGCCGACACGCCGGCCTGGATCTCGGCAAGGCTGCTCGACACGATCTGGATGTCCAGGATCGCCATGAACATGCCGACGACCATCGCGAAGAAGCCGATCCAATCCCTCGCGCTGACTTGGCGCGGAGCGTGCGCGGCGGTCATTACCGGGTAGCCGGCTCGGCGGCGGCGGCCGTGCCGAAGATGCCGCCAGCCGCCAGCGGCCCGACACCCTCGGCGCGGGTATCCACGGACACCTCGACCGACAGGCCCGGCCGCAGCAGACCGGACAGCGGGTTGTCGCTCGCCACCGCGATGCGGACGGGGATGCGCTGGACCACCTTGGTGAAGTTGCCGGTGGCGTTTTCCGGCGGCAGCAGGCTGAACTGGGCGCCGCTGGCCGGGGCGAAGCTGTCCACGGTGCCGTGCAGGGTATGGTTGGGGAAGGCGTCGACCGACAGTTCGACCGGCTGACCGCGTCTCATCCCGGCAAGCTGGGTTTCCTTGAAGTTGGCGACGATGTAGACGTCCGGCAGCGGGACCACCGCCAGCATCGCGGTGCCCGCCTTGACGTATTGTCCCAGCTGGACGCCCTTGTTGCCGACCACGCCATCGACGGGCGCCCGGATCACGGCGTGCCGCAGGTTGTCGTGGGCCAGATCCCGGTTGGCGATGGCCTGACGCAGCTTCGCTTCCGCTTCCTTGCGGGACGCCTGGAGCACGCCGAGCTGGTCGCCCTCGGCGGCCCGTGCCGCCACCGCCTTGTTGACGGCGGCCTCCGCCTTGCGCAAGTCGGCTTCCGCCGTGTCGTAGCGCTGCTTGCTGACGTTGTCGCCGGTGACCAGACTCTTGACGCGTTCGTAATCCTGCCGTGCGCGGTGCAGGTCCGCTTCGGCACTGGCGACGGATGCGACGCTCTGGGCGATCATCGAGTGTTCGAGAACGATGCGGCTGTCGATGCTGCCGATGGCGGCCTGGGCCGCTTCCGCCGCCGCTTCGGCTTGTCCGGCCTGGGCGCGGTACTCGGCGTCGTCCAGGACGACCAGCACATCGCCGGATGCCACTTCCTGGTTCTCGGCCACCCGGATCTCGGATACGTAGCCGGCGATCTTTGGGCTTACGATCGTGATGTCGCTATGAACATAGGCATTGTCCGTGGACTCGAAGAAGCGCCCGACGGTCCACCATTCCCAGCCGCCATAAGCGCCGCCGGCCAAGGCCGCAAGCGCCACCACCACAAGAACCGCCTTGCGCATCGAGCCACCTTACGAAAAAGGCGCCAAGCCAGCGGTACATCCGCTATGTGTCGGCGCGGTCGAACTGAACGGTTCAGTTCAGTTACTCACAAAAGTAACTAAAGTTACAGTCTTGTCAAGATTAAACTGAACGGTTTAGTTTAGGGTGAAAACCTCTGCCGGAGCCAATGGAATGACAACGACGGCCACGCCGGATATCCGGACCGAACCGACAGCGTCCGTAAGCGGTGCGGAATTCAAGCAAGGGACGAAACCGGCGCAGATCATGGTGGCAGCCAAGGATCTCTTTACGAGCCAGGGTTTCGGCGCCACCAGCATGGATGCGATCGCGCGGACGGCCAATGTCTCCAAGGCCACCCTCTACGCGCATTTCAGCGGCAAGGAGGAGTTGTTCGCGGCCATCGTCAGCCATACCTGCCGGGCACAATCGCAGCTGCTGCTCGGTCCCAGTGTCGACGATCTGGAACTGACGGAGGCGCTGTCGGAAATCGGCCGCAACTTCCTGTCGCTGATCCTGTCGCCGCAGGCCGTTGCCATCTTCCGCGTCGTCGTTGGGGAAGCCGTGCGCTTTCCCGACCTTGGACGCATCTTCTTCGACTCTGGCCCGAACCAGATGCGGTCGAGCTTGAGCGCCTTTCTCGCGAAGAAGGCGGCGCGCGGGCAACTCGACATCGAAGACCCCATGCGGGCGGCGGAGCACCTGATCGGGATGTTTCAAACTCCGGTGCATCTGCACGTTCTGTTCGGGGTGAAAGAAGGCGTTACGCAAGAAGACATAGATAAGGTTGTGAAAGATGCCAGTGAGGCCTTCCTACGCGCTTATCTGCCACGAGCCTGATTACTGTCGTTGTGATATAATTGGCATATGACGGTTAACTCCGCCGACCTATGGTCGCGCCGTTCGTTCACGACAGG
>NZ_JCACHA010001106.1:0-5439 GCF_059503625.1 Skermanella sp. | reverse complement strand
CCGGCCACGCCGGCGCCGGTAAACGCGCCGTTGACGATTTCGCCGAAGGCCCAGACGATCTTGTCGCTGTTCACCGCGATGATGATCAGGCAGGCGCCGATATAGATGACCGCCATCAGCGGGACGATCTTTTCCGTGACGCGGGCGATCGACTTGATGCCTCCGATGATGACGACGCCAAGGGCTATCGCCATGATCAGGCCGAACAGCCAGCCGTTCCCCGCCAATATGCTGGACTCGCCGCCGGTCACGTTGACGACCTGCTGATAAGCCTGGTTGGACTGGAACATGTTGCCGCCGCCGATCGAGCCGCCGACGCAGCACACGGCGAAGATGACCGCGAGGACGCGTCCCGAGCCCGCCATGCCCCGTTCCGCAAAGCCCTTGGACAGGTAATACATCGGGCCGCCCGATACTGTGCCGTCGGGATATTCGTTGCGGTATTTGACGCCCAGGGTGCATTCGGTGAACTTGGACGCCATGCCCATCAGGCCGGCGACGATCATCCAGAACGTGGCGCCCGGTCCTCCCAGCGAAACCGCGACGGCCACGCCGGCGATATTGCCGAGACCGACCGTGCCCGACAGGGCCGTCGCCAGCGCCTGGAAGTGCGATACCTCTCCGGCGTCGTTGGGGTCCGAATAATCGCCCCGCACGAGCGCCAGGGCATGGCCGAATTTGCGGAACTGCACGAAGCCGAAATAGACCGTGAAGATGGCTGCGGCTACCACCAGCCAGCCGACGATCAGCGGAAACTGCGTGCCCGCAACGTCGACCGAGTAGAAGATCACCGAGGAAACCGCGTTGGAAACCGGAGCGACGGCGGAGTTGACCCATTCGTCGATGGTTGCAGAGCCGGCGGCATCCGCCGCATCCTGCGCATGCGCGCTGCCGATGGGAATAAGCAAGGCCGTCAAGCCGAGGATATAGCGCTTCATTCGTGAATGCCTTCCCTGTTTTTCATGGACCGGCGGCTGCGTCCGGTCAGGGCACCACCGTTACCGGCACGGGCGACGCCTGGATCAGGGCCAGTGCCATGCCGCCCAGTATCCTGCGGGCTACGGAGAAGCCTCCCGTGCGCCCGATGACGATCTGCGCATCAGGCTTCTGCTCGGCGATTTCACAGATCAGTTCGGCCGCATGCCCGTAGCGCACGTCGCTGGTCACGGCGATGTTCTGGGCTTCGAGGCTTTCGATCGCCGGCGCTATCAGTTCCGCCGCCCGCGACAGTTCCTCCGTTCGCCGCTTATGGCGTTCCTCCAGTTCCTGCGTCGTGAGAAAGCTGTAGGGCGACCACTCCAGGATATGGACGACATGTATCGTCGCTCCGGTTTCCTTGGCCATTACCGCTGCGAAGGCGAGTGCACGTTGGGAGGCTTCTGTCTTGTCGAAGCCCACGATGAGAGTTCCAGGCACGCATCGGTCTCCTTTCCACGAAAGGGTTGCGTCCGGGGAACGTTTGAAACCCGCCTATGTCATTATGAAAAATCGCCGGGAGGAAATTTTCTCCCGCATCCGTCATAGGATGAAAGGCGAGCCGGAAAGCTCGCGGGAGCGTTCTTGCATACGTGCGGCGTATTCGTTGGCTCGGAAAAGGCTTTTCATGCCGGTTAGGATCGGTCAGGCGGAGCGACCGGCCGGTCTGGCCGCTTTCGAGGGCGCTGGCACATTGCCGAGCGCCGACGTCGATCCATCGCTCGACGGACTGACGACGCTGAAGGTTCCGTCGGTTTCCAGAACGACCGCTTCGACCTGCTCCAGGCTGGCGAAGCCGCTGGAACGGACGGCGGCCATCACCTCCTCCGGCGCCACGCGAGCAGCGACAAGGGACTCATGAAGCATTTCTCCCTTGTGGAGGAGCATGGTCGGCTGGGCCTTGATGAGCTTCCTGAAGGACTGTGAGCGGGCCGATACCCAGGCGACGGTCAGTTGAAGGAAGATCAGCACGCAGAAGCCCAGCACTCCTTCCGCGAGGGCCACGTCCTGCGAGAGCAGGACCGTCGCCAGCGTCGAGCCCAGCGCAACCGTCACGATGAAATCGAACGCATTCATCTTGGACAGGGTCCGCTTGCCCGTAATGCGGAGGAGCACGACTATGGCGATGTAGGCCAGGACGCCGACGACTAAGGTCCGAAGCAGCTCGTTCCAGCTATCGAAAAACATGATCTTCCCTGCCGATGTTTCGGTGTTCCACGGACGCCGCAACCGGGGCCTTCGAAATCCGCGCGATGGTCCCAGAACCTGCTGATTCCGTAACGGTTCCCCGTGCGGACTGCCGGCGGCTTGCAGAGCCGCCCGAAAACACGCTTCCCACCTGATCCTCGGTCGTCCGAACCCCATGCGCCCACAGTACCGATGCTTAAATTGCGCAACCGGATAAAACCTTTGCCGGCCTGACCGGTTTAGGCGTGGAACGCCTTGGAGCAATCTTTACATTTCCCGGAAAACAGATGCTGTCCGCTTTCGAACTGCTCGCCGTACTGCTGTGCCTTACTGCGACATTTGGTTGGATCAACCACCGCTTCTTCAGATTGCCCGATACGGTCGGCCTGCTCGCCATGGGACTGGCCGCTTCCCTTGTTCTGCTGCTGATCGAAATCTCTTTTCCGAGCACTCACCTTTATCAGGACGTTGCCCAGATCGTCCGGCAGGTCGACTTCAGGAAAGCCGTTCTGGACGGCGTGCTCGCCTTCCTGCTTTTCGCAGGCGCGCTTCATGTCAATATCGGCGCCCTTCGCGACCGCGCGTGGGTGGTCGGGGGAATGGCGACGGTCGGCGTCCTGCTTTCGACGGCCATCGTCGGCTTCGGATTCTACTACATCTCCGCCCTTCTGTCGGTGCCGGTTTCGCTGAGCTGGGCCTTGGTCTTCGGCGCTCTGATCAGTCCCACCGATCCGGTCGCGGTCCTCAGTACCTTGAAGGCGGTTCGCGTTCCGCAGTCGCTGGAGATCGACATGACTGGGGAGTCGCTGTTCAACGACGGCGTCGGCGTCGTGGTATTTACCATCGCCCTTGCCGTGGCGGCCGGTTCCGGCGGCGAGGATGGCACCGGCCTCGGCCACATCGCGGAACTGTTCGTCGTCGAAGCGCTCGGGGGCGCCGTACTCGGGCTGGCAGCCGGCTACATCGCTTACCGGGCGATACGGGCGATCGACAACTACTCGGTCGAGGTTCTGATCTCGCTGGGGCTGGTCGCCGGCGCCTATGCCGTCGCTTCGCGGATCGGCACGAGCGGACCGATCGCCGTGGTGGTCGCCGGACTGCTGATCGGCAATCGTGGACCTCAATATGCCATGAGCGATCTCACCCAGCGTTATCTGTTCGGATTCTGGACGCTGATCGACGAGATCCTGAACGCCATCCTGTTTCTGCTGATCGGCCTGGAAGTTCTTGTCCTGCGGTTCAACGCCTCCCTGGCATGGGTGGCGGTTGCATCGATCCCGCTGGTGCTGGCCGCCCGCTTGGCATCCGTCTCGCTGCCCGTCATGTTTCTGGCCCGCTGGAATCACTTTGTCGCCGGCACCATTCCCGTGCTCACCTGGGGAGGGCTGCGCGGGGGTATTTCGGTAGCCTTGGCGCTTTCCATCCCCGAGGTGGCCGAAAAGTCGGTCATCCTGACGGCGACCTACACCGTCGTCGTTTTCACCATTCTCGTTCAGGGATTGAGCCTTCGCCGTCTTGTCGCCCGCACGGTCGTTCGCTGAGGGTTCGGACCGGGGCGGGACTTCACCGCCTCCAGAAGGTCGGGCTGAGGATTACCAGAACGGTGAAGAATTCAAGCCTCCCGAGCAGCATGCCGAAGGCCAGCAGCCATTTGGCCCCGTCCGGCAGGGTGGCGAAGTTTCCCGTCGGGCCGATGACCGGTCCGAGACCGGGTCCCACGTTGCTCACCGCCGTCGCGGCCCCGGACAATGCCGTGATAATGTCCGATCCCATAAAGCCGAGAAGCAAGGCGAGAACGAATACGGTCGCCATGTAAACGAAGCCGAAGCTCATGACGGAAATCATGATGTCGGTGCTGAAAGGCCTCCCGTTGTAGGTGAGTGGAATGACAAGGTTAGGGCTGTAAAGGCGGCGCTGAAGCATGTGCAGCACGATGAACAGGATTTCGAACCGGAATATCTTCAAGCCGCCCGCAGTCGATCCCGTACAGCCGCCGACGAAGGTCAGCATGAAGAAGCCGATCTCCGCCATGGGTCCCCACAAGCTGTAGTCCGCTGACGCATATCCAGTCGTCGTGACGATCGAAACGACATTGAATGCGGTCAGGCGGATGGCGTCCAGCCAATGTACTTCTTGCGTCAAGCTCAGCCATATCGCCAAACCGACCGAAACGGCGACGAGAAAGCCGATATACCAGAGGACCTGCGTGTCGGCCCAGAAGGGTTTGGCGGTTTTTCGCATCAGGCCGATGAAACGGACGAAGGGCATGCCGCCGAGCATCATGAAGACCACCAGCACCCACTCGATCAAGGGGCTTTCCCAAGCCGTAATCGATGCGTCCCTGGTCGAGAAGCCTCCCGTGGACACGGCGGTCATGGCGTGGTTGACGGCGTCGAAAACGGACATGCCAGCAAAGGCAAGCGCGACGGTGCAGGCAACGGTCAGGGTCATGTAAACCCAGGCGACCGATGCCACGAGGTCGCTTGCACGGGGAGCGACCTTATCGGACCGGTCCGACGACTCGGACTGAAAAAGCTGCATGCCGCCGACCCGAAGGAACGGGAGGATGGCAATGCCCATGCCGATGATGCCGACTCCCCCCAGCCATTGCAGCAACGACCGCCACAGCAGCATTCCGGGCGGCAGGTGATCCAAGCCGGAAATCACGGTGGAGCCCGTCGTCGTAAGCGCCGACATGGCTTCGAAATAGGCGTCGGCCGGCGACAGGCCTAGCCCCGACGTCATGAAGGGGATGGACGCAAAGGCACAGACGATGATCCACGCCAACCCCGTCATCAGGAAGGTCTGACGCAGGTTCAGGGCTCCCCATGACGTATGATTGGCCAGCATCAGCAGGACGCCGAACAGCAGCGTCACGGCGGCGGCGATCGCGAATGCGATCCAGTCCGGATTGCCGACGGCCAGATCGACGCTGACCGGCGCCATCATGGCGACCGCCAGGATGCTGGTGAGCGCGCCGATCACGTAGAAGACAGGTCTCGTATCGATGGTCATGTGGACGCCGTCGCAGAAGAATGCCCGTCCGTCAAATCGATTCCCCCTCGAATATCAGCGGAGTCCAAAGTGAGCCGCACCGGTATTGTCGGAGGCCGTACCCGCCGGGAGCAACGACCTTTTCGGCGCACCGGATAACCGGCGGCGTTCGTCGTCAAGGCCGGTACCGGTGCTTCTGCCGATTTGCCCTTGTTTCGAGGCGTCCGGCGGCAAGCTTAATGGCGTTGCGTCAACGTCTTCGGGATACCGCCCATGCTTCGA
>NZ_JCACHA010001105.1:0-5441 GCF_059503625.1 Skermanella sp. | reverse complement strand
TTTAACTTACCGTGAATCGTAAGTTACAAAGATTTCAGCTTTGTAACCGCATTGGTCCGACCGGCTGCGGCATCAGCGTATCGGCTTGCGGCCAATCGTCTCTATCGCGACCCTGATGCTGCCGATGCCGGCCTGATAGTCCCAGGCATTGCAGGCCTTGTTGCCCTCGCCGCGCAACGTGCGCGCCGATGCCTTCACGGCGTCCTCCACCTTGGCGGCCGCGACGCTGTCGTCGAACTGGCCGATCAGCACCTGGCAGGTGACGGCGCTCGCGATGTCGGCCTTCGGCGGCTCGGGTGCCGGAGCGGCGGCTTCGACCGGTGCGGGCTCCGCCGGATCGGCGGTTTGGGCCGTAGCGGGCAGGACGGAAGTGGACAGAAGAAGTGCCGTGGCCGTCATGCCGGCCATCGCCATCCTTTGGGTGAGGTTCATGCGAGTCCTCCATTTGCTTAATTTTTAGCATGAGAACCGAAAGGGGTATGAAGTGTCAATCCGCGTGACCGGATGGGGACGGGGGTGGGCTATCGCGCCACAGGGGTACCGGCATTGCGGACTGGGAGCGGCCGAGTACCCTCGGCTAACGTTGCGGTCCGACCAAGACAGGACACGCAATAAGGTTTCTCCCGCATGGACAAATATTCCGGTGGCGGCTTGCCGGATCATGGACGCTACGCGTATTCCCCGATCAGGGGGAGGCCCGCCTGGAACTGGCCCGGCGGCAAGCGGCTGGCGGTCTATATCGGCCTCAACCTGGAGCATTTCGCGTTCGGCGAAGGGATGGGGGCGGAGCTTTGCGCAGCCGGGCCGCATCCGGACGTCCTCAACTATGCGTGGCGGGACTACGGCAACCGGGTGGGAGCGTGGCGGCTGCTCGACCTGTTCGACAGGCTCGGCTACCCGGCATCGGTGCTGGTCAACGGCTCGCTGTACGGCTACTGCCCGGAACTGGTGACGGCATTCCGCGACAGGGGTGACGAGATCGTCGGCCATGGCTGGACCAATGCCGCCCGCCAGGGAACGCTGGATGAAGCCGCCGAGGCGGCGCTGATCGCCGCGAGCACCGCCGAGATCGCGCGGCGGGAAGGCAAGGCGCCGGCGGGGTGGCTCGGCCCCTGGATATCGGAAAGCCGGGTGACGCCCGACCTGCTGCACGAGCAGGGCTACCGCTACGTGCTGGACTGGTGCATGGACGACCAGCCGGTCTGGCTGAAGACCAGGACCGGCAGGATCCTGTCGGTGCCCTATCCGCAGGAACTCAACGACATACCGTCGATCGTGGGCCGCAAGGACACGGCGGCCGATTTCGCCGACATGATCGTCGATCAGTTCGACGAGATGCTGGAGCAGGCGGCCGACGGACCGCTGGTCATGGGCATAGCGCTTCACGCCTATCTGGTCGGCCAGCCTTACCGCCTGCGGCACCTGCGCCGGGCGCTCGCCCATATAGCGGCCCAGCGCGACGACATCTGGCTGACGACGGCGGGAGCCATCGCCGACCATTGCTACGAGCTGCCGGAAGGGACGATCGCCTGAACGGCTAACGTCTGAACGGCGGACCGGTCAGAGGATCCGGTCCAGCGCCTCGACCAGACGGTCCACCTCGGCCACCGTGTTGTAGTGGACCATGGAAACCCTGATGACGCCGGCATGGCGGGTCAGGTCCAGTTTCTCGATCAGGCGGCGGGCGTAGAAGTCGCCGTAGCGGATGCCGATCCGGTGCTCGTCCACGCGGGTCACGACGTCGTCGGAGCGGTGGTTCTCCGCGATGAAGCTGATGGTCGGCACCCGCCGTCCCCGGTCGGCGGAGGGATTGCCGATGATGCGGACGCTGTTGCGGCTGCGCAGGAAGGAGAGCAGGCGCTCGGCCAACTGCTCCTCCTGCTGGGCGATGGCGTCGAAGCCGGCCAGGATCTGACCGCGCCGGTCCGTCCGGCTGCCGGTGCGGCCGCCCAGTTCCACCATATAGTCGGTGATGGCGGTGCAGCCGACCGACAGCTCGTAGTTCACGTTGCCCTGCTGGAGCTTGTAGGGAACGACCTCCCGCCCGATGAAGAAGTGGTTCAGGCTGGGCAGGGCCAGCAGGTGTTCGTATTTGCCGTAGAGCACGGCATGGTGCGGGCCGTAGACCTTGTAGAAGCTGAAGATGTAGAAATCGACGTCCCAGGCTGCCACCTCGACCGCGCGGTGCGGCGCCAGCGCCACCGCATCCACGACGACGCGGGCACCGCGCTCGTGGACGAAGCGGGTGATCTCGGCGACCGGGTTGATGGTGCCGAGGATGTTGGACGCGTGGGTAAAGCAGACCAGTTTGGTGCGCGGCGTCATCAGCACGTCGAGGTCGGCAAGCTCCAGCTCCAGCGTTTCCGGGCGGACGGCCCAGGTCTTGACGACGGCGCCCTTCTGCTCGGCCAGCTTCAGCCAGGGTCCGATATTGGCTTCGTGGTCGGTATCGGTCACGACGATCTCGTCGCCGGGTGCGATCTCCTCCGCCAGGGCGGCGGCCAGCGTATACATCAGCGCCGTCGTGGATGGCCCCATGACGATCTCGTCGGGGCGGGCTGCCCCGATCAGTTCCGCGATGCTGAGATGGGCATCGCGGACCCGCGCGCCGGACTGCTGCGAGACGGCGTAGCTGGCGCCGAGCTGGACGTTGCTGGTGAGCAGGTAGTCGGAAATGCGTTCCGCGACCGTCGCCAAGGTCTGCGACCCGCCGGCATTGTCGAAGAAGACCCAGTCGCCGGCCAGCGCCGGGAACTGGGCCCTGATGTAATCGAGGTCGAGGGCAGGCAGCATGCCGGAAGAACTCCTATTGAACCTGATTGGATAGCGGGCCGACCGTCAGGGCGGCGGGCAGATCGAAGAACTGGCAATCGATGGCGGGGTCGAGCGCCTTTCCCATCGCCATGACGAAATTGGCCGGGCGGTCCAGCGCCACCAGAGGGCAGTGCCAGACGCCGGGTTGATAGTTGATGGCCTGGGACCCGGTCGCGACGAAGGCGGCTGCCTCCGCCGGGATCGGGTTGCCCCTGATGTCGGAGGGCACGGTGACCACCAGATAGCGGCCGGCGTTCATCGGAATGAAGAGCTGGCTGCTCAGCGGATGGCGCTCCAGCCGCTCGATACGGAGCGGCAGGGTGGAGGCGTCGATCCGGTAGACGGCGGCGACGGGAACCGTCTCCGCCAGCAGGCGGTCCAGCCGGGCGCCGCTGTCGAAGCGGTCGGCGCGGCCGTCGTTGACCCGGCTGACCTCCCCCAGGCCAGCCTGGAGGACGTCGCCGAAGGGGGTGAAGGCCTCGGGGTGGAGGGGCTGGGGAGTGATGATGCCCATCAGCGTTTTCCAATGGCGAAGCGCCGCTCCAGCGTGCCGACGATGCGGACCATCGGCAGCAGCAGAAGCAGGTAGATCAGTGCCGCCCCGACCAGCGGGGTCGGGTTGGCGGCCAGCGCCTGGGCCTGGGTCGCCTGCTTCAGCAGGTCCGGCATGGCGACGACCGAAGCCAGGGCCGTGTCCTTCATCACGTTGATGCAGTTGTTGGTGATCGGCGGAATGACCACCCGGAAGGCCTGGGGCAGGATGACGAAGGTCATCATGCTCCAGTACCGCAGCCCGAGCGCCTTGCTCGCCTCGAACTGGCCGGACGGCACCGCCTGGATGCCGGCCCGGAAGATCTCGGCGGAATAGGCGCAACTCACCAGCGACAGCGCCGACGTGGCCGCCGCGAAGGGCGACAGCCGCAACCCGACGAAGGGCAGGGCGTAGTAGATCAGCACCAACAGGACCAGGATCGGAATGGCACGGAACAGGTCGATATAAGCGACCGCCAGGGCCGCGAACGGCGCCGGCGCGTACATCCGGACCAGCGCCAGGAACAGCCCGGCGACCAGCCCGATCAGGATGCTGGTGACGCCGAGGCTGATCGTGGTGGTCAGCCCCAGCAGGAGCAGGGGGAAGGAGTCCCGGAAGACGGCCCAGTTGAAGAAAGTCTCGAAGATATCCATGCGTCGGTATTCTGCTCCCGCCGTGTCTCAAGGCTTTTCCAGCTTCAGGACTTCGGCTTCGGCATATCGAGCACTTCGGCGGTGCTGGTGCCCGCTTCCGGTTTCGCGCCGAACCATTTCTCATGCAGGGCCGCCAACGTGCCGTCCTTCTTGATGGCGGTGATCTGGTCGTTGACCTGCGGGGCCAGCGGGCTGTTCTTCGCGAGCATGATGGAATAGCGCTCTCCGGTCGGGATGCGCTGGGCGACTTTGAACTGGGGCTTGTCCTTGCTGTAGTACAGCAGCGCCGGGATATCGCTGATGTAGCCGTCGAGCCGGCCCGCCGCGAGGTCGAGCATGGCTGGCTGAAGCCCTTCGAACTTGCGGATATCGGAGAAGCCGTACTTGGCGACGTTCTGCGTCGCCCACATGTCGCCGGTCGATCCGGTATCGACGCCGACCGTCTTGCCCTTGAGGTCTTCGACCTTGGACAGGCCGCTCTTGGCGAGCACGGTCAGCGACTGGTCGCTGTCATAGTAGGGCTGGGCGAAGCTGACCGATTCCAGCCGCTTTTCCGTGATCGTGATGGAGGAGACCGCCATGTCGATCCGGCCGGACTGGACGGCGGAGAACAGCCCGTTGAACGGGATGTTGACGATCTCCACCGACTTGCCGAGCCGCTTGCCGATCTCTTCCACCAGATCGATCTCGAACCCGACATTCTTGCCGGTGGCATCCTGGAACTCCCACGGCACGTTGCCGATGTTGGCGCCTACCGTGAGGTCGGCGGCCTGGGCGGCATTGCCGACGATGGCACAGACGGCGGTCGCCATCACGGCGGCCACGGCGGTCTTCACGGTGGCTTTCAAAAATGTCCTGCGCATGTCGTCTCCCAACGCTCCCTGTGGTGATGCTCTTGATGCTTATAGCGACGGTGGCTGATCCCTGTGGCCGGTGCGCCGTTGTCGTTGATTGCTGTTCGCAACTGGTCTGACCGGCCAGACCAGTGGATTTGAGCGAGTTTCCAGGATAGGGTCAACTGGCTAAAAGGGGACGGCACGCGAATCCGCAGGGCAGGGGAGTAAGTTCGGATGAATGTGACCGGCGGCAGGGTATTGGGAAGGGTGCTGGTTCCCAGATCGGCGGTTCAGCGAATCCAGTCGATGATTCTGGAGGGCACCCTGAAGCCGGGCGACCGGCTGCCGGCCCAGCGCGAGCTTTCCGAACAGTTCGGCATCAGCCGCGCCTCCCTGCGCGAGGCCCTGTCGGTGCTGGAGACCCTGGGGCTGGTCCGGGTCGAAGTCGGGCGCGGCGTCTTCGTCCTTGGGCCTGACGAGGATGGAGCGCCCCAGGCCAGATGGCGATTCGCCGATCGCTATTCCCCACTGGAGGTCTACGAAACCCGCCTGATGCTGGAACCGCGCTCGGCCGCCCTGGCGGCCCGGAACGCCAAGCCGGAGGAT
>NZ_JCACHA010001104.1:0-5445 GCF_059503625.1 Skermanella sp. | reverse complement strand
CGGCACCTGCTTTTCCTTTTCGCGCTTGATGCCCGGCCATCCGCCGCACATGTCATTGATGATCCCGCGGACAATGCCGTGGGCGTGACGATGGAGGGGTGACATGGTCCCGGCACCTGGCGTTTCGTCGAACCGGCGCTGCCGGCCCGCACCAAGGGTTTTCCCTCTTCTCGTCTTCGCCCTGGCTGCGATCGCCGCGTGCTGGACGCCGGCGCCCGCGGCGGCCCAGCGGGTGGAATCGCCCGATCTGGCGGCGATGGTCCAGTCCGTCGTGGGCGTCAGGGCCATGGTCCCGTCCAACGCGCGCTCGGCCGAGTCGCTGGGGACCGAACGCAGCGGCAGCGGCGTCGTGATCGACAGCACCGGCCTGATCGTCACCATCGGCTACCTGGTGATGGAGGCAAGCTCGGTCGAGGTCCGGAACGCGGACGGCAAGACCTATCCGGCGGAAATCGTCGCCTACGACCAGGCCAGCGGCTTCGGGCTCCTGCGGGGCGGCTACGGCTTCAAGGCCAAGCCCATGCGGCTGGGACGCTCGGCGGACGTCAAGGTCGGCGATCCGATGCTGGCGCTGATCCATGGCGGCGCCGAGGGCGTGCGCGCCACCCAGCTTGTTTCGCGGCGCGAATTCGCCGGTTACTGGGAGTATCTGCTGGACGACGCGCTGTTCACGTCGCCGCCCGTCATGGAATTCGGCGGGGCCGCCCTGGTATCGCCGAAGGGCGAGCTGATCGGCGTCGGTTCCCTGTTCGTCCATGACGCCGCGCCGCCCTTGTCGATGCCCGGCAACATGTTCATCCCGGTCGACGTGCTGCGCCCGATCCTGGGCGACCTGATAGCGCTTGGCCGCAATGCGACGCCGCCGCGCCCCTGGCTTGGGCTGACCACCAACGAGGAGGGCGACAGGCTGGTCATCCGGAAAGTGACGCCGGGCAGCCCCGCCGAAACGGCGGGCCTGCGGTCGAATGACGCCATAGTCGGCGTCGGCGGACAGCCGGTGAGCCGCCTTGCGGATCTTTATCGGAAGATCTGGGCTTTAGGCGATGCCGGAATACGGGTACCGCTCGACATCCGGCGTGGCGATCGGGTAGAAACGATCACCGTGATGTCGATGGATAGATACCGGCATCTGCGCCTCAACCCCACTTTCTGACGTTTTGCGCTATACCTTCGCCTATAGGCGGCGATATACGAAATAATATATCGACTTTTAGTGGTATTTAGCCCTATCCCCGTATTGCATGCCGCCGTGGTCCGGGAACGAGGTTCCTGCACCGACGGTATCGGGATTCGGGGACGGGTGTGGGAAATGATACGCAAGCCTAAGAATGTCGCCAACGAGATCGACGCCCATGTGGGCAGCAGACTGCGCCTGCGTCGCCTGCTGTTGGGGATAAGCCAGGAAAAGCTGGGAGCCGCCCTGGGCCTGACCTTCCAGCAGATCCAGAAATACGAGCGCGGCGCCAACCGCGTCGGCGCCAGCCGCCTGTATGACCTGTCCAGGGTTCTCGATGTGCCGGTTTCGTATTTCTTCGCCGATATGCCGGATGAAACCGCCGCAGTCATGCCCGGAAGGCTGCCGGGGCGGTTGTCGGCTTCCCGCGAGCCGTCCCTGGATGCCGACGTGCTCCTGAGCAAGGAAACCGCCGAGCTGGTCAGGGCCTATTACGCCATCGGCGACATGGACGTCCGCCGCCGGACCCTGGACTTCCTGCGGACCGTCAGCGAAAGCATCAGTCTGGAGCGGGTCCCGGCGAAGGAGGACGACCCGTCCGAGGAGCCCGAAAGCGGCATCGGGGAAACCGAAGCCCTGTCCGAAGAGGTCTAGCCATTCGGCGTCCGCCGGTCCATCGGCAGGATGCTCGCGCCGGGTGACGCCATACGCTAATAAGCGGTGGCGCCGTTCGTGTCGATCGGGCGGCCTGGCATGTTGGCGGAGTAAGACCATGAACGACGAGCAGGATATCGATATCCGGGAGAAGGAAACCGTCTTCGCCGGTTTCTTCCGCATGGACCGCTATCGGCTTCGGCACCGCAAGTTCGACGGCTCCTGGACGCCGGAAGTCTCACGCGAGATCTTCGAGCGCGGCAATGCGGTCGCCATCCTGCTCTACGATCCGGATCTGGATACTGTCGTGATGGTCGAGCAGTTCCGGCTGCCGGCCTACCTTGCGGGCCGGTCGGCCTGGTGCATCGAGACCCCTGCCGGAGTCGTCAAGCCGGGCGAGGAGCTGGCCGGCGTCGCCCGGCGCGAGGCGATGGAGGAAACGGGCTGCGAAATCGCCGGCGAGGTCAGGCAGATATCGCAGTTCATGGCGAGCATCGGCGGCAGCACGGAGATCGTCACGGTGTTCCTGGGCATCGTCGATTCGCGGAAAGCTACCGGCATCCATGGAGTCGCGGACGAGCACGAGGACATCCGGGTCCATGTCGTGCCGGCGGCCGAGGCGATCCGGATGGCCGACGAGGGCGAGATCGAGAATGCGGCGAGCGTGATCGCGCTGAACTGGCTGGCGCGCCATCAGGCGAGCCTGAAGGGTACGTCCGCTTGATCCGGGCCTGACCGCCGGTTAGTCTGTCATCCATCCTGGCAGACTGAAGAAGAGCGGGTTTCTGTGGACGTACGCGACGGTTTCATCGGCAGCATCGGCAACACGCCACTGATCCGCCTTGAAGGGCCATCAAGAGCGACCGGCTGTAACATCCTCGGCAAGGCCGAATTCCTCAACCCCGGCGGATCGGTCAAGGACCGGGCCGCCATCGCGATCGTGCGCGACGCCGAGCGGCGCGGGCTGCTGAAGCCCGGCGGCGTCATCGTCGAGGGGACGGCCGGCAATACCGGCATCGGGCTGGGGCTGGTCGGCAACGCGCTGGGCTACCGCACGGTCATCGTCATGCCCGAGACGCAGAGCCAGGAAAAGAAGGACATGCTGCGGCTGATCGGCACGGATCTCCGGCTGGTCCCGGCCCTGCCCTACGCCAATCCCGGCAACTACGTCCGCTATTCCGAGACGCTGGCGAAGGAACTGGCGGAGACGGAGCCGAACGGCGCCATCTGGGCGAACCAGTTCGACAACGTCGCCAACCGCGAGGGCCACGCCGCGACGACCGGCCAGGAGATCTGGCGGCAGACCGGCGGCCGGATCGACGCCTTCACCTGCGCCGTCGGCACCGGCGGCACGCTGGCCGGCGTCGCGATGGCGCTGAAGGAGAAGAAGCCGGACATCCGGATCACGCTGGCCGATCCGCTCGGCTCGGCGCTGTACAACTATTACGCCAACGGCGAGTTGAAGGCCGAGGGCAACTCGATCACGGAAGGTATCGGCCAGGGCCGGATCACGAAGAACCTGGAAGGCGCCCCGGTCGACGACGCGCTTCGGGTGACCGACGAGGAAGCGCTGCCCCTGGTGTTCGACCTGCTGAAGAACGAGGGCCTGTGCCTGGGCGGGTCGAGCGCCATCAACGTAATGGCGGCGGTGAAGGTGGCGAAGGACCTCGGTCCCGGCCATACCGTCGTGACGATCCTGTGCGACTTCGGGACGCGCTACCAGTCGAAGCTGTTCAATCCCAGCTTCCTGCGCGAAAAGAACCTGCCGGTCCCGTCCTGGCTGGCCGACTGAGCAAACCTCTAGGGTCATCATGGAATTGATCTTCCGCCGCGATGCCTATGCCGTCCGTACCGGGGCCACCGTGACCGCGGTGGACGAGCGCGGCATCACGCTCGACCGGACCGTCTTTTACGCGGCAGGCGGCGGGCAGCCGGGCGATACCGGAGTGCTGCGCCACGACGGGGGCGAGGTCAGGCTGGCCGAGGCCGTCAAGGGCGATGGACCGGACACCGTGATCCACGTGCCGGAGCCGGGTTCGGCGCTTCCCGCCGTCGGTTCGACGGTGGAGGTCGAGATCGACTGGGGCCGCCGGTTCGCCCATATGCGGATGCATACCTGCCTTCACCTGCTGTGCGCCGTCGTGCCGGGAGCCGTGACCGGCGGGCAGATCGGCGCGGACAGGAGCCGGCTGGACTTCAACGTGCCGTCCGGCAGCCTGGACAAGGAAGAGCTGACGGCGGCGCTGAACCGGCTGATCGAGGGCGACCATCCCGTGTCCTACCGCTGGATCGAGGACGCCGAGCTGGAAGCGAAGCCCGATCTGGTCCGCACCATGTCGGTCAAGCCGCCGACCGGGTCCGGACAGGTCAGGCTGGTCGAGATCGGAACCGTCGATCTCCAGCCCTGCGGCGGGACCCATGTCGCCCGTACGGGCGAGATCGGCGGCGTCGAGGTCGTAAAGATCGAGAACAAGGGTAAACAGAACAGGCGCGTGGTCGTGGCGCCGGCACCCTGAGGGGCCGGACTCGGACACGCCGATCAATCGAGGGGAAACGATGCCATACTCCAAGCCCGACGCTCTGGTCAGCACCGATTGGCTGGCGCAGCACCTGAGCGCACCCGACGTTCGGGTGGTCGATGCCACATATTTCCTGCCCGGCTCCGACCGTGACGCCCGCGCCGAGTACAATGAGCGTCATATCCCCGGCGCGGTGTTCTTCGATATCGACGAGATCTCGGACAGCTCCAGCAGCCTGCCGCATATGCTGCCGGCGCCCGAGAAGTTCACCGCGCGCGTGCGCAAGCTGGGCCTGGGCGACGGCGTCCGCATCGTCGTGTACGATACCCATGGCCTAATGAGCGCCGCCCGGGTCTGGTGGATGTTCCGGGTGTTCGGTCACCGCGACGTGGCGGTGCTGGACGGCGGTCTGCCCAAGTGGATCGCCGAGGGCCATCCGCTGGAAGACCTGCCGCCGATGCCGCGCGAGCGCCACTTCACCCCCCGGCTCAACAGCTTCCTGGTCCGCGAAGCGGATCAGATCAAGGCGAACCTGGAGAGCGGACGGGAACAGGTCGTCGATGCCCGCGCCTCGGGTCGCTTCACCGGCGCCGAGGCCGATTTCTGGCCGGGCCGCCGCGCCGGGCACATTCCCGGCAGCCTCAACCTGCCCTTCAACGACCTGCTGAACCCGGCCGACCGGACGTTCAAGTCGGGCGAGGAGCTTCAGGCGCTGGTGGAGCGGGCCGGCATCGACATGAAGCGGCCGATCGTGACCAGTTGCGGCAGCGGCATTACCGCCTGCGTCGCGGCCCTGGGACTGTACCTGCTGGGCAAGGAAGACGTCGCCGTCTATGACGGGTCCTGGGCCGAGTGGGGCCAGCGGGAAGACCTGCCGGTGGAAACGGGAGCGGCGAAGACGCATGCCTGAGCTGGGGCCGGAAGCAAGGTTCGAACTGCTGGTAAAGGCCGCCCGATGACGACACCGCCCGATTTGCGCATCGTCCCGGGGCTGCCGCCCGGCAAGCTCCGCGTGGTCGTCACCTATCTGGAGATGACGACGCAGCCGGCCACCCCGAAGCAGCGCCCGCCGGTCGAGAAGCTGGCGCTGCTCCGGGC
>NZ_JCACHA010001103.1:0-5446 GCF_059503625.1 Skermanella sp. | reverse complement strand
TAGACTTCGCCACGCTTCTTCTTTTGCTGAATAGCAGCAGTGGTGCGTTCCGCTATCAGGCCCCGCTCCATCTCAGCGAAACCGGCAGCCATCGTGAAGAACATCCGGCCCATGGCCGACTGCGTGTTAACGCTTTGCCCGCCCATGTCCACGAGGTGAAGACCAACGCCCGCCTTGTCCCAAGCCGCTGTTTGATTCAGCGCGTCAGCAGCGTTGCGAAATACGCGGTCGAGCTTCAGAGCAATCAGGTGCCGCGCTGGCCCTTTGGTCAGCATCGACAGCACACGCGACCCGCCTGGGCGGCTCGACAGCTCCTTTGCCGCTGACACGCCTGCGTCGAACACGATGTCGAGCAGCTCCAAGCCTTGGGCCGTTGCATATGCCCTGATGCGCGCTTCCTGATGCTCCAGCGACAGGCCGCTGTCAGTCTGGTCAGCGGTGCTGACACGCACATAACCGACCGCGATGTTGCTCTTGACCTTGGCCATTGTCGCCTCCCTCGTTTCGTATCCCTTTTCTGCCATACACAAAGGCCATACACAAAGGCTTTTATACACAAAGAAACGCATGTGTATGAAAAAGTAATAATGATCCGTTGGCACGATCTTTGCATTGGTTGAGGAGCAGATTCAACAGACATCCCGAACGTCCCCAGTGCTGTGAAAGTACTTTTTAGGCAAATGCCAACATGTCTGAAAACAACGGATGTTTTAAACACTTGGTTGCGCCCACTCCTGCTGACGCAGGTGCCCTGGACAAACAGGCCCCAAAGCCTCAACGCCCTGATTGCCGACGTTTGGCTATTAGCCAAATGTATTATTGTGTATTGAAGGTACCATGAGGGGGTAGTAGGGGTGGGGGTGTCCAAAGATCAGGGAGGCGCTCCAGTCACAAACTAAAGCCCAGAAGCTTACGAGTACGATCTAGAAGAACGGTTCTTATCGATTACCCAAGAAGAACTCTCTTCCCACCACCAGTGGCTGAGAGCTTACTAAGCTCAAGAAGGTTTGTTGTTCAACCTGAGTCTTCTCTTGTAAGAACGTGTATGTTTGTCCTTGTAAAGGCAGATAGCCGGGATGGGCGCAGTCCTCCAGGCGGGAGCATGAGTGCTTCTGACAAAGGAAGCTTGGATCGATGGCTGACGCTGATCTTCGGTTTGGGGAAATGTTGCGGAAGGTATGGCGGCGTTGCTGGATATGGGCCGTTGGTATTCTGGTTACCGCTTTTGCTACTCTGTTCGGTGGGTATGCTGCTGGCCTGTTCAGTGAGATATTTCCGTCTGCCACCGAACTCGCATGTCGCTTCCAAGAATGGACTACTGAACGCTCAGCATATGACAAGCCCATAACGTCCCCCAAGTTCAGGATCCTCGTCAGCAGATTGGATCGCGATACCGATGGTGCTCAAACTAGGCACATCATGGCTGCCTTTGACCCGTATGGCCCCGTCGATGTAGTGCAAATTTGCCAGGTGATGCGGATCGAAACCAAGAACGGGGTTCCCTTATCCAAGCTTCGGACTGACGCCGAGGAAGAAGGACGACACTGGTTGGATGAGTACGATGCGGATGTCCTTATCTGGGGCGAAGTTGTTAAGGTCGACCAAATGCTTCGTCTCTGGTTTACAACTTCCGGAGATCAGAAAGCGGCTGGCGCATCACGCTATAAACTTGATGAGACGATCCTGCCGAAAAACTTTCATGAGGATATCGCGATTCAGCTCGTGGCTGTAGCGCTCACTGGGGTTCAGCCAGCAACAGAGAGGGTCGGCAACTATCTGGCTGCCATACTCCGCCCGGTCGCGGCGAAGATCAGACTCATTCTTGATAGCTCTAGTTCTGGCCTTACGAATTTTCAGAAGGGTGATCTATATCACGCATTTGGCCTTGCGGCGATGACCGTCGGCGATCAAGCCGGCAACCGTAATTGGCTGGAGCAGGCGGTGACGGCGTACCGTACAGCCTTGGAGGAGCGAACTCAGGAGCGCGTCCCACTCGACTGGGCTGCGACCCAGAACAGTTTAGGCAACGCGCTCCGAACACTAGGCGAGTGGGAGCGCGGTACGGTACGCTTGGAGCAAGCAATCACTGCCTATCGTGCCGCCCTGAAAGAGCGAACTCGCGAACGAGTCCCTCTCGACTGGGCTGCGACCCAGAATAATCTAGGCAACGCTCTCTTGGAGCTCGCCAAACGGGAAGGCAGCACGGCGCGTTTGGAAGAAGCAATCGCTGCCTACCGAGCCGCTCTGGAGGAGCGGACCCGAGAGCGCGTCCCGCTCGATTGGGCCGCGACCCAGAACAATATAGGCAACGCGGCCTTAAGGTTGGCCGAGAGAGAAGACGGCACAGCTCGTCTGGAGCAGGCAGTGGCCGCCTACCATGCCGCCCTAGAGGAACTTACCCGGGAGCGCGTCCCACTGGATTGGGCTATGGCCCAAAACAACTTGGGCAACGCGCTTCTGGAACTGGACAGACGGAAGGTCGGCATGGCGCAAACCTTTGCCAATGACACGGCACGCCTGAAGCTGGCCATTACCGCCTATCGCGCTGCCCTAGAGGAACGAACGCGCGAAAGAGTTCCGCTTGATTGGGCTGCGACCCAGAACAACTTGGGCAGCGCACTTCGATCGTTAGGCGAGCGGGAACTTGGTACGGCAAGCCTGCAACAGGCCGTGGCCGCCTACCACGCGGCACTAGAAGAACTTACCCGAGAACGCGTTCCACTCGATTGGGCTATGACCCAGAACAATTTAGGCAATGCGCTACGAATGTTAGGTGAGCGGGAAGGCGGTACAATTCTGCTAAAGCAGGCCATCGCCGCCTACAACGCCGCTTTGAAAGAACAGGCCCGCGAGCAAGCGCCCCTCGACCATGCCATGATTCAGGACAATCTAGGCATTGCGCTCGGAATCCTAGGCAAGCGGGACAAGAAGGCGGACTTATTGAGGCAAGCTTTGACAGCTACAAAGATAGCTCGCGAAATCTATCTGCATTCCAATGTATCCCAATATGATTTTTATTTCTCCAAAAGAATTGAATTTTTGGAATCTGAGGCCAAGGCGCTTGAAGAAGATATTTTCCCACATAATTGACTTTTGGCTGCTTCATCCTTCACCGTTCACATTTGTCTTTATCGTCACTCCCGCCTTTAGCTGGATCAGCCTCAGGCTTATTGACCGTGAACTGGCGCCTCGCCGCCATCGTCGTCCTCGCGCGTTCCTATTGGTAAAATATAACAATGACTAGGCCGTGATACTACCGGGCGTCTTGGCTAGCCAAAATCCTTGTCGGTCCCATGCCGGGAGGCTGTCTCGCCTGATACGGTCTCCCAGTATGCAGCTTGCGCTGCGCTGTATCGTGGGCAGGGAACGAAGCCCCGAAAAGGGGAATTTCTCACCCTCTAGTATAATTTTTGATCGTATAATCAAGATGCGAGAAAGGGAGGGCACTAATCCTATACCTCTCCCTCCTTATTTTATTGTCCACATGTGTCGACATTAGCCCGCATAACGGTAGCTTGAGCGACCATAGGGCCATGAAGATCCCCGCTGATGCGTCAGGCGTCAGCGCTCCTCCAGTCTAACAGTCGGACCGACCGAGCTACTTGCTAACACAGAGTTAATCGAGCTTGAAGCGCTGTATCTTCTTGCGTACAGGCCCAACCAGACACCGGAAGCAGACCCAATGACCAGCAGCGACGCAGCCATGTCAGAGCAGTCCGCATATACCTTCATGCTCACCTTTCCCGCTTTGATTGATTTTGATACCGGCAAACCTTTCGAAAGAGGCGAGCTTAGGGAGAGTCTGTCAGATTACTTCCTCAATATGTTCTATATCGCGCTGACCATTTACAAACTTGAATAGCCTCTATTCGCTTTGATGGGAGAGGCAAGAGGCGTCACCAGTGAGCGGCGCATCTGCCTCTCAGGAGCTTTCAGAAGCCGAAGGAGCGCAATACCGTTCGTGAAGGGCAGGGGAGAGGCCTCTGGTGCTTTCTCAATCTTCTAAATGCCCTAGCCTCTTTTAACGGTATGCCCGACGCGCTATGACATCGCTGCTTAAGCAGCCAACGATATGGAGATATGAGTGAACATGAGAACGTCTCTCAGGTTCGGGTCACCCGTGCTTGAGACTACCCTGTCGGAGCCGCCCATGCTGGGCGAGCTGGTGACGACTACCGGAGACCTGAAGACCCAGCTCGATACCTTGGCAGTCGAGATCAAGGCCGAGATCAAGCGCACTGTCGAGTCCGCGATCCGGATCGGCAAGATGCTCCTGCAGGCCAAAGAGATCACGGTCGATGTAAAGTGTGGGATTGAGGGCGCAAACCCGAACATGCGGTTCGGTAAGTGGGTTGCCGAAAATTTTTCGGGAACCTTCGGAAATGATAGGACCCCGCTCAACTTCATGAACGTCGCCCGCGTCTATGGCGATCGTGATCCTGCCGAGCTGGACAAGATCGGTCTGTCGGTCCTCTATGAGCTGTCCGCGCCCAAGGTCACCAAGAACGCTGTCACGGTTCGTGAGGCGGTCGAGGAGGCCATCAAGCGCGGCGAGAAGGTGACCGTCCAAGACGTCAGGGAATGGATCAAGGAGGCCACGCTGGCGCTTCCTAAGCCTACTCCTGCGGCACCTCCACCCGAGCCGGTGGAAGCGGTCGAGATCGAGGAGGTGGACGATACGCCGCCTTGGGAAGACAGCTCCGTTGAGGAGGTGATCCCAGAGCCTGAACCAGCCCTGGAGCCTTCTCCGAGGCCTTCGTTCGATGACCTTACCGACCACGCCCTCGATACCGCGCGCCAGAAGGTCGGGGAACTGATCAACATCAAGACGACGAAGCACGTGAATGATTTCTTCATCGAAACGTTCATGGGCGAGATACATCCAGACTACTTCGTCAGCATTGCCCGAGCCGAGATGGTCAACCGGCTGCGGACCCACGAGACACCTAGAAAGGCTATTGAGGCAGGTGCGGCAGCGATGCGGCAGGCCGAGGAAGACCTGATTGAGAAGATCCGGATCGCCCTGGAGAACGCCGGTAACAGGGCAATGACGAGCTTCCTGACCCAGGTGGACGACAACAAGGTGCTGTCTGGGCCGAACCTGAACCACAAGCTTCTGGCTATGGCGCTGGACGAATCAGCCAATCCGAACGAACGGATCACGGCTGCTGACATGCTATTGGCTAGAACCTAATCTGATCATGCAGATAGTTCTAGTGGAGCACTGCATTGCTGTGATCAAGTTCAGAGGTCAAATCATTCAGCTTTTCAAATGTTGCTCTCTTATCCACTATTTACCATAAAACCCTGGAAAATAATTATTGAGTGTACTTGCTGCGATGCCGAACAATTTGGCTACTTTTGATTTAGACAACTTATGATCGGTAAGCAATTTTTCCACGACTAAAAGGCCAAGTTCATTTAGAATACGCCTTCTCCCATGGGA
>NZ_JCACHA010001102.1:0-5458 GCF_059503625.1 Skermanella sp. | reverse complement strand
TCGCAATATGGCTGGCAATCGGCGGCATCGCCGTACTTGCCGGCGGCGTAGGCTACGCGTCCCTGATCGAGGACCAGCGGGAACTTCCCGACGTGGAACTGGCGGCCGTCGATCGGGGCACCATCGTCCGTACCATCGCCGCGACCGGAACGCTCAACGCGGTCGGGCTGGTCCAGGTCGGATCGGCCGTCTCCGGACGTATCCTCTCGCTCGATGCCGACTTCAACTCCGTGGTCCGTCGGGATCAAGTCGTCGCCCAGATCGCTCCCGAAGGCTTCGCTGCCCGCGTTGCCGAGGCGACCGCCCAGCGCGACGTCGCCGCCTCCGGCATCTCCGCCGCCAAGGCGCAGCTGGCGCGGGCACGTGCCGATGCCGAGAACGCCCGGGCAACCCGCCAAGTCCTGGAAGCCAGGGCCCGGAGCGCCCAGTCGGTCTCCGATCAGGCGAGACGCGAGTTGCAGCGGGCGTCGGCTTCCGGCCGGGCCGACTATGTCGCGGTGGCGGAGCGGGAGCGGGTCACCAGCGCCTTCGATCAGGCTCAGGCTGCCCTTGCGGCGGCCCAGGCGGAGCACAACGCCCAGATCACCGTAATCCAGGGAGCGGAAGCTTCGGTCAGCGCCGCCGAAGCCCAGGTCATGGTAGCGGAAGCCACGCTTCAGCAGCGGGTCGCGGCGCTGGCTCAGGCGCAGGTCGATCTGGACCGGACGGTGATCCGCTCCCCCATCGACGGCGTGGTGATCGAGCGGAACGTCGATGTCGGCCAGACGGTCGCCGCCAGCCTGGAAGCTCCCGTGCTCTACACGATCGCCCGCGACCTTCGCCGGCTTCAGGTCGAGACTTTCGTCGACGAAGCGGATATCGGCGCAGTCCAAGCCGGGCAGTCCGTCAGCTTCACCGTCGCCGCTTTCCCCGGCATGGAGTTCACCGGCACCGTCGCACAGGTCAGGAAGGCGCCGCAGGTCATCCAGAACGTAGTGACATATGTTGTCGTCATCACGGCCGGCAATGACACCTTGCAGCTCTATCCCGGCATGACGGCCATGGTCGATATCAAGGTGACGGAACACCGCGATGTCCTGCGCGTCCCGTCCGCCGCCCTGCGCTTTCGCCCGACGCCGTCCCTCCCCTCGCCCGCCCCCCGGCGCGCCGGCGAGAGCGAAGTCTATGTACTCGACTCGAAGGGCCTGTTCACGGCAGTCCCGGTCAAGGTCGGCATCGCGGATACCGGATTCAGCGAGATCGCCGGCGGCACGCTGACCGAAGGCCAGCAGGTCGTCGTCGGCCGCAAGCCGTCCGCCGGCGGAGCCGGAACGTGAGCGCGCTCCTCGAAGCGATCGATCTGAAGAAGCAGTACAGCATGGCTGGCCAGACGGTCCACGCACTCAGGGGCATCAACCTGACGATCGATGCCGGCGACTACGTCGCCGTGATGGGTCCGTCGGGTTCCGGCAAGTCCACCTTCATGAACATCCTCGGCTGCCTCGACACTCCCAGCGCCGGCCAATACCTGCTCGACGGCGACGAGGTCGGACGGCTGCCGGAGCAGCAGCGGGCCAGGATCCGCAACGGCAAGCTCGGCTTCGTCTTCCAGAGCTTCCATCTGCTACCGACACACACCGCGCTGGAGAACGTCGAGCTGCCGCTGACTTACGCTCCCGTCGCTGCCCGCGAACGGCGGGAACGGGCGATGCGCCATCTGGCTGCCGTCGGTCTTGCGGACCGGGCGCATCACCGCCCGGCCGAACTCTCCGGCGGGCAGCAGCAGCGCGTCGCCATCGCCCGTTCGCTGGTCAACGATCCGCGTATCCTGCTGGCGGACGAACCGACCGGAGCGCTCGATCAGGCCACGGGGGCGGAGATCATGGCGCTGTTCCAGTCCCTCAACGACGAGGGGCGTACCGTCGTCCTGGTTACCCATGACCGGGGTGTCGCCGAGCATGCCAAGCGCCGGATCGCCTTCCGCGACGGGCAGGTGATGGAGGACAGTGCTGCATGATGATGGCCATGCGCACCGCAGTCCGCGCCCTCTGGCTGCACCGTCTCCGCAGCATCCTGACGATGACCGGCATAGCGGTCGGCATAGCGGCGGTGATCCTGATGGTCGCCATCGGCACCGCGACCCAGAAACAGGTGATCGACCAGATCCAAAATCTGGGCGCCAACGTCATGATGGTGGTGGCCGGTCAGAGGACCGGTCCCGGCGGCGTCCGTCTCAGCGGCGATACCAACGTCCTGCTGACGGAGGACGACGCGGTGGCGGTTCGTACGCAGCTTCCGTCGGTCCGCGAAGTCGGCGCCACGTGGTGGGGCAGCGGTCAGGCGATCAATGGGAATCGCAACTCCTGGTCGCGAATGCACGGAATTACGGCGGGCTTCATGGAGGTCCGGGCATGGCCCGCGATATTCGGCCGGCTGATCACCGACGAAGACAATGCCGCGGTCGCCAAGGTGGCGCTACTGGGCCAGACGGTCGTGAAACGGCTGTTCGAACCGGGAGAGGATCCGGTCGGTCAAGTCATCAGGCTGCGCAACGTGCCGTTTCAGGTGATCGGGGTGCTTGCTTCCAAGGGCCAATCGACTCAGGGCTGGGATCAGGACGACGTCGTCTACGTGCCGCTGGCGACAGCCCGCATGCGCCTCAACAACAAGCCCGCTCCCCAGGTCCAGTCCGCCAGCGCTATCGCCGGCAAGAAACGGTTCGACGGCAGCGGCAAGACAGGCTTCCAGAAGGTCGAGCAGGTCAAGGCCAACCCGTCAGTCGTGTTCGCAGGCGCCGTCAACTCGATCATGATCCAGGCCCATGACGCCGGCAGTCTGCGGACCACGACCGAAGAAGTCCGCGAACTGCTTCGGCAGCGCCACAGGCTGATGCCGGGGGAGCCGGACGACTTCGACATCCGGAACCTGTCGGAAGTCGCCGAAGCCCGCGCCGCCTCGGCCCGGATCCTGACGGCGCTGCTGATCGGGATCGCGGCCCTGTCGCTTCTGATCGCCGGCATCGGCATCATGAACATCATGCTGGTTTCCGTGACCGAGCGGACCGCCGAGATCGGCCTCCGCCTCGCTGTCGGTGCCGGCCGCCGGGATATCCTGTCGCAATTTCTGATTGAGGCTGCGGCGCTGGCGCTGGTCAGCGGATTGCTGGGCGTCCTGCTCGGCTTCGGCGGAGTCCTGGCCGTCGACGCCCTGACTCAGATCGCCCCCCGGATCGATCCCCTGACGGCATTGGGAGCGTTCCTGGGGGCCGGGCTGATCGGAGTTACCTTCGGACTCTATCCGGCATGGCAGGCCTCAAGGCTGGACCCTATCGCCGCATTGCGGCGGGTCTGACCGCTTACTTGAACACGAGCGCCGGCAGCCACGTGGCAAGTTGGGGGAATATCCAGACCAGGGCCAAGCCGGCCATCTGAAGGGCCACGAAAGGAACGACGCCCCGGTAGATCTGGTTGGTTTCGATCGACGCCGGTGCGACACTCCGCAGGTAGAACAGGGAGAACCCGACCGGCGGGGTCAGGAAGCTGGTCTGAAGATTGATGCCGACCATGACGCCGAGCCAGACCGGATCGATTCCCATCTGCAACAGGATCGGCGCCGTCAGGGGCATCACGATGAAGATGATCTCGAACGTGTCCAGGATGAAGCCCAGGACGAACATCAGGAACATCACGAACAGAACGGCCCCGGTCGCTCCTCCCGGCAGCGCCGTCAGGAACTCCTCCAGCAGCGCGTCTCCCCCCAGGGTCCGGAAGACCAGCGCGAACATGGAGGCGCCGAACAGGATCACGAACACCATGGACGTGATCTGCATGGTCGACATCATGACATGCCGCAGGATCGCGTAGCTGAACTGGCGCCTGACGGCGGCCAGCAGCATGGCTCCGACGGCGCCGACCGACGCCGATTCGGTCGGCGTCGCGATGCCGGCCAGGATCGAGCCAAGCACCGCGACGATCAGCGCCAGCGCCGGGATGAGTGCCACGGCGACGTTCTTCGGAAGGTCGCGGCGCTCTTCGGCCGTCATCTCCAGCGCCGGAGCGGCCTGCGGCCGGAAGATCGCGACCAGGATGGTCCAGCCCATGTAAAGACCGACCAGGATGAAGCCGGGGATGAAGGCGCCGACGAACAGGTCGCCGACGGAAACCGGGTTGGGAGCGAAGTTGCCGAGCGCCATCTGAGCCTGGGCGTTGGCTCCCTGGAGGATGTCACCCATGAAGATCAGGACGGTCGACGGCGGGATGATCTGGCCGAGCGTGCCGGATGCGCAGATGATGCCGCAGGCGAGTTTCGGATCGTAGCCGGCCTTCAGCATGGCGGGCAGGCTCAGCAGTCCCATGGTGACGACGGTAGCGCCGACAATTCCGGTCGAGGCGGCCAGCAAGGCGCCGACCATGATCACCGACAGGCCAAGACCGCCGCGCAGACTGCCGAAGAGCTGCGCCATCGTCACCAGGAGCTGTTCCGCGATCCGGGACCTTTCCAGCATGACGCCCATGAAGACGAACAGCGGAACGGCAACCAGCACCTCGTTGACCATGGCGCCCACGTAGCGTGAAACCAGGGTGCCGAACAGGGCCGGGTTGAAGGCGTCGAACTGCCAGCCGATGCCGGCGAAGATCAGGGACGTGCCCGCAAGAGTGAAGGCGACGGGAAATCCCAGCATGAGGACCGCCACGACACCGAAGAACATGGCGACGCTCAGCGCCTCGCCGATCAGGATGCTGTCCACGGGATCAGGCCCCTTCCAGGTTTTCGGCGGGCGGAAGATCGCGCGGGGACAGGAGCGTCCTGTTGCCGGTGATGATCAGGATGCTGCGCGCCGCGATCGAAAGGCCCTGGAGCCCGACGAGGACAGCGAAGGCGATCAGGCAGCTTTTGATGACATAGAGGCCATGCATGCCGCCGACATTCTGCGACCGCTCCTGAAGCACCCAGGACCGGACGACATAACCCCAGCCCCAGTAGACGAGGATCGTCACGAAAGGCAGCAGAAGCAGCAGGACGCCAAGGAGGTCGAGCCAAGCCTTGTAGCGCTCGCTGGCCGGCCGGTAGAAGATATCGACTCGGACGTGGTGGTCATGCAGCAGTGCATAACCCGCACCAAGGGTGAAGGCTATGGCATGGAGCCAGACATAGATGTCCTGCATCCATACGAACCCGATGTTGAAGGCGTAGCGCAGCACCACGACGGAAAAGCAGACCAGGACGACACCAAGGGTCAGCCACGAAACCGTGCGCCCGATCCACTCGTTGAGCTGGTTGACGATGCGCACGAATAAAGCCAGCGCCGACAAGCGCGCCCTCCCCTTACTTGATGCACCCTGATTGATAACCGGGCCAACAGTTGGTGGTGGTAGCGGTTGCCGGTGGTGCGGTCCAGGCAAAAAAGCAGCGGCTTTCCGGCGGGAAAGCCGCTGCTCGGTGAGACTACTACGATTAAAAGTGCATCAGGCCTTCCCCA
>NZ_JCACHA010001101.1:4223-5469 GCF_059503625.1 Skermanella sp. | reverse complement strand
CGGCTTCCTTCATCGCCCTGTCGAGCAACTGCCCGGCGGGACCGACGAAGGCCCGGCCAGCCAGATCCTCCTGGTCGCCCGGCTGTTCGCCGACCAGCATCAGCGCCGCTCCGGCCGGTCCCTCGCCCGGAACCGCCTGGGTCGCCGCCTGCCAAAGCCCGCAGCGCCGGCATGCCTCCAGGCCGCCGTCGTCCTGGACAGGAGGAAGGTCCCGCGTCAGCGCCTCCGCCCAGCGGGCAGCCTTGACCGGCGCCGCCGTCCCCTCCGCCTCGATCATCCCGGCCGTCCGCCGCCCGGCTTCGCGGATCAGCGGGGCGATCATCCGCGCCTCCGGCAGGTTGTGCCAATACTTACGGGGCATTTCCGCCTGCATGGCGGCGATCTTCAGCCGGGCCGGGTTGAAGATGCTGGCATAGTAGCTGCGCCAGTACTCTTCCAGCGCATCGTCGTCCGGCACGTCCCGCCGGCTGGCGCCAGGCGCCAGATGGAGCATCTCGCCGTCCCAATGGGCGCTCCGGTCCGGCGTCAGGATCGACCAGTCCATGTTGGCGAAGCGCCGCGCGAAGAACGGGGCGGCCCGATCGACGATGAAGTGGTCCGGCTCGAACCACGCCAGGTAATGGCCGTCCCGCTCGCGGAACCGGACGAAGGCGTGCATCTTGTGGATGTCCCGGCGCACCGCCCGCGCCATGGCCTCGGCCCGGTAGACCTCCCGGTCCGACACGATCTCCAGCAAACCGGTCTCGCCGTGGGTCAGCCGCCACAGCAGACTGTAAAGCACCGCGAACCGCGCCGGGTCGCGGTGGCAGACGACGCTTTCCGCCAGATCCATGAACCCGCGTGGCACACTGAACCCACGCCCGCCCGGCCCTCTCCCACCGCCAGCGGGTTCCGCCCCACCGAACAGCCCGGCATCGCTCCCGACCCGCCAGTCGACCGCCTCCGGCCGGGCATCGGCCAGGATCATCCGGCGGGCGGCACTCCGCCACGCCTCGAAATCGGCGGGATGGGACAGGTTGACCGCGTGCATGCCGCGTCTCAGGCGAACAGCGGCAGTGAAAGCTGCGCCGGCTTCGGCATCAGCCGCGCCCGAAGGTCGAGCCGGTCCAGCGCCGATTGCCCGATCTGCCGGTCCGCCGTGACGATGAACGGCGCCACCTTGGCAAGCTGCACCCGCAGCCGGCCGAGGTCCTCCATGCGCACCGCCTTGTGCCGCCGGATCGACAGCAGCCGGTCGACGGTCCGC
>NZ_JCACHA010001101.1:0-4213 GCF_059503625.1 Skermanella sp. | reverse complement strand
CAGGCTTTCCCGGTCCGCCTTGTTGACATCGACCGGGAAGCGGTGCCGGTTGCCCAGCGCCCAGGCCAGCTTCGGATCGATCTCCAGGTCGAGCAACCCGCCCTGTGGCACGATCTCGCCCGCCTCGAAGCTGTAGAACCGCATCAGCCAGTCGGCCTGATACAGCCGATGCTCCCGCATCAGCGGCGGCGCACCGGGCGGCAGCCCCGAACTCGCGTCCGGGATCGGACTGAACGCCGAGTAGTACACCCGGCGCAGCCGGTAAGCGTTGTAGAGCCTGTCGCTGGTCGCCAGGATGCCCTTGTCGTCCGTGGCATCCGCCCCGACGATCATCTGGGTACTCTGGCCGCCGGGCGCGAAACGCGGCCCTCGCGGTTCCTCCTTCGCCTGCTCGATGTTGAGCCTCAGCCGCCCCATCGAACGCCGGATCGCGGCGCCGTCCTTTTCCGGAGCCAGCTTGCCCAGCGACGCTTCCACCGGCAGCTCGACATTGATGCTCAGCCGGTCCGCATAGCGTCCAGCCTCCGCCAGCAGTTCCGGCGAAGCGTCGGGGATTGTCTTCAGGTGGATGTAGCCGCGAAACCCGTGCTGCTCGCGCAGCATCCGCGCCACCTGGACGATCTGCTCCATCGTGTAGTCGGGACTTTGGATGATCCCGGAACTCAGGAACAACCCCTCGATGTAGTTGCGCCGGTAGAAGCCAAGCGTGAGGTCCACCACCTCCTCCGGGGTGAACCGGGCGCGCCGCACATTGCTGGACCGCCGATTGACGCAGTACAGGCAGTCATAGACGCAGAAATTGGTCAGCAGGATCTTCAGCAGGGAAATGCATCGGCCATCGGGAGCATAGGCGTGGCAGATCCCCATGCCCTCGGTCGAGCCGATCCCATGCTTGGTCCCGGCCGAGTTCTTGCGATCCGATCCGCTGGAGGAGCAGGAAGCGTCGTACTTGGCCGCATCCGCCAAAATCTCCAGCTTTTTCAACAACTCCATGATCCTGCCCGTGCAAATTGTTCATACTATGTTCTAGTGCGAAAGGGGTCGAGGTCAAGCCGCACCTTCCGCCAGGGTGCCGGGCTTGCCGCCGGCAATTCCTTGCCATAGGCTGGGCCATAGGCTGGCGCCGGCCGAACAGGGAGGGATTATGGTCGCACCGCTTGTACTGATCGGAGGAGGGATGGTTGCGGGAGCGATGGCTCTCTGGGCCGCGATCAAGCAGGGCCTCGACCTGAGCGAACCGATCAGGACGCGCAAGGGAAACGGCGTGCGGATCCTGACGTCCCAGCGGACCAGCTCCGACGGCCATCCCATCGTGGCGGCGGTGAACTGTGGCGGCGACATCGGCGAAGCGATCAGCATCTACACCAAGACCGGTGCTTTCGGCGGCACTCTCTGGAGCATGGACGAAGTGCGCGCGGGATCTCTGGCCGCCCTTGACGAGCGGGATCTCACAGGTCTGGTCAATGGCCTGAAACCGGAGCAGGCGCCGCTGTCGGCCGAGCGGGTCACGTATTCCACGCCGCGCCCTCCGCTCGACTTTTCGCGACCCATGCGGACCCAACTGGGCAACCGGGTCCAGATCCTTGCGCTGGACCGTGCAAGTCCGGCCGGCGACAGGATCGTCGCCTTGGTTCATTTGCAGTGGCTGGACAACGACACGCCGGATGTGTCTCCGAAAAGCCCCAGAACCGCCCGCCCCGGCGTTCCGATGGATGCGACGGTGACCGAGCAGGTCGTCAACGTCTACGACAAGTTCGGGCGTTTCCACGGCACGGTGATCTCCGAGACGGAGGCTGAGCGCGGCAAAGCCTACCTGGACTCGCCGAAGTTCGACATCAAGCGCGACACCTCCGACCTGTGCTATTCCGCCCTGCCGGCAAGCTGATCCTCCGATTGCCGCTCACATCGACCGGCCCAAAGGCAAGCTGACCGGATCCTCAGAATGGCCGCTTGGCGGACCCGGTGGGAAAAATCGACTGGGAAGTCTTTCAAGCCCTGGGCTCCGCGCGGAGAGCAGTCTTCCTACTCCCCGCGGGGGACGATCAGGATCGGGGTAGTGTCCGTTCCACGTCCCGGTTGCTCGTAGCCTGATCCCGCGCATCCGGAGCGCGCCCGGCATCATGTTTTCGAAGAACCTGATCGACCGCTTCGGAGTCGATGGAGAGAGCTTCGGACAACAGCCGATCCGCTTCGGCATCGTGCCCCTGGGCCTGCTCGTGAAGTCCTTGCTCCGCCAGGCTTGTGGCTCGATCCGCACCATCCTTGGGGTTGCCATCCTGCATACCGCCGCTCCCTTCGTCTTTTGTAATTCACCCACTTGGTTCGGTAACACTCGGCGGTGAGTACCGTTGCCCTTACCGGCCAGCGTAAGGAATGGCCCGTCCGAAGCCGAGCCGTCCCTACACCAGACCTGAGCGGTTTAAGATCGCAGGCCCGTCAGCCCACCATGGCGCCCAGCAGCAGGACCATGCCAAAGCCGACCAGCGACACGATGGTCGTGGCCACCGTCCACGATTGTAGCGTTTCCTTCTCGGTCAGACCGAAGAACCGGTTGACCAGCCAGAAGCCGCTGTCGTTGACGTGACTGAGGATGGTGCCGCCGGCCGCGATCGCGATCGTCGCAAGCGCCAACTGAGAGCCCTCGACATTGTTCTGTTCCAGGATCGGGCCGATCAGACCGGCCGCTGTCACCATGGCGACCGTGGCGGAACCCTGCGCCACCCGGATCAATGCCGAGATGACGAAAGCCAGCACCAGGTACGGCAGGCCAGAGGCCGACATCATGTCGCCCAGAACCTGACCGACGCCGCTGTCGATCAGCACTTGCTTGAACACGCCGCCGGCGCCGGTCACCAGAATGATGATGCCCGCAGGTTCCAGCGCCTTGTTGACGATATTCTGGATCTCCTCCCTGTCGTAGCCCCGGCGGGAGCCCAGCAGGAACATCGCCAGCAAGGTCGCGATCAGAAGGGCCGCATAAGGGTGACCGATGAACACCAGGAACGACCGCAGGGGATTCCCTTCATCCAGCATGATGCCGGATGTCGTGCTCACCAGGATCAGCAGCAGCGGCGTCAGAATAATCGCTAGCACCTCGCCGAAGCTCGGCAACTCGCGGCTCTCGTCGATCTCACCGAGTTCGACGTAATCGGGCACGCCCTTGGTGATGCGGCGCGAGATGTAGCTGCCCCATACCGGCCCGGCCAGCACCATTGCCGGCAGGCCGCAGATCACGCCGTACAGGATCACCCAGCCGAGATCGGCGCCCAGCAGATCGGCGACCGCGATCGGCCCCGGCGTCGGTGGGATGAACGCGTGGGTCACGGCCCCGCCTGCAACCAGCGGAATACCGTAGTACAGGAGCGGCTTGCCGCTGTCGCGGGCCAAGCGGTACAGGATCGGCACCAGGATGACGATGGCGACGTCCAGGAAGACCGGGATCGAGACGATGAAGCCGGTCAGACCCAGCGCCCACTGCACCTTGTCGTCGCCGAACTTCCGGACCATGGTGCGGGCCAATCGCTCGGCCCCGCCCGATACTTCGAGCAACTGGCCGAACATGGCGCCCAAGCCGACGACGACGGCGACGAAGCCCAGCGTGCCTCCCATCCCTTTCTCGACGGATTTGATGACGCCTTCCAGAGGCATCCCGGCGGCGACGCCGACCAGCAGGCTGACCAGCAGAAGCGTAACGAAGGCATGGAGACGAACTTTGATGACGAGGAATAGCAGGGCCGAAATGCCCGCCGCGGCAACGAGGATCAGATATGCGCCGGACATCGCGTCAAGCCCGGATACGGTATGGATCTGGATGCAGATAGGTCAACTTCATTTCTTCCCAGCTGAGTTTTTCGAAGACTGCGATGCTTCGGAAACCTCGAAGGGGAAACCATGTTCCAACCTTTATGCCGCTTTGTTGCTCCGGCGTCCGGAGGGCGATACTCCTGGCACTTCATCTTTGAAAATGGACGCAAGTTTAAAATCAAGACGTGACTTCTAACCATGAAACAGGCGAAGCGGCTACGGCTTCTATCTGATTTCGCCAAGCATATCGCTGCTGTGTCGGAAGCAAGAGCGTTGCAACAACCCACAAAAGAAAATGCCCCGGCGAGCCGGGGCTAGAACTTTGATTTTGGTAAATGCGATTATGGCGCGCCCTGCTGGATTCGAACCAGCGACCGTCCGCTTAGAAGGCGGGTGCTCTATCCAGCTG
>NZ_JCACHA010001100.1:0-5472 GCF_059503625.1 Skermanella sp. | reverse complement strand
TTGAGTTGTTGCTGGTATGGCTGGCGCGGCGACTGCTGATCGAACGTCAAGACGGCGTCTCCGTGCAAAGCAGGGCGGAGACGCATGTCCGGCGTTTCAGGCAGTTGGTGGAGACGGGATTTCGGGAGCAGCGCCCGCTCGACCGCTATGCGCAGGAGCTTGGCATAACGACGACCCAGCTCAACCGGGTCTGCCGGACCGTTTTGGGCAAGTCGGCGTTGACGGTGATCCACGACCGCTTGGCTTTGGAAGCCAGGCGTGCCCTGGTCTACACGTCCATGTCGGTGGCCGAGGTCGGGTATGCCCTGGGCTTCTCCGATCCCTCGTACTTCACTCGGTTCTTCGTCCGGGCGGCAAAGACCGCGCCGTCCGAATTCCGCCGCAGCCAGCGGGAGCGGCTGCGGCGGAATTCGTAAGGTGCCGGCAGAACACCTTTACGCAGACCGCCTTTACTGTGCGGCGGCCTGCTGAACGATGCGGTTCTGTTCGCGGGTCTTCAGGAACTGCACTTTCGGGAAATCTTCCTGGGTGCGGTTCATATGCCACGTGTTGCGCGACAGGAAAACCAGCGCGCCGTCGTGGTCCTCGGCAAGGTTCGCCCGGTTGCTGTCGACGAAACGCTTCATCTCCAGCGGGTCGTCGCATTCGATCCAGCGCGCCGCATCGACGGACGCCGTCTCGAACCGTGCGGCAATGCCGTACTCGGCCTCGATCCGAGCCGCCAGCACTTCGAACTGAAGCTGCCCGACGACACCGACCAGCCAATCGGAACCGAGCATCGGCTTGAAGACCTGACTGGCCCCTTCCTCCGCGAAATGCTCCAGCGCCTTCCGCAGATGCTTGACCCTCATCGGATCGTCCAGCCGCACGCGCTGCAACAGTTCGGGCGCGAAGCTCGGCACGCCGGTGAACCGCAGCTCTTCGCCCTCGGTCAGCGTGTCGCCGATCCGCAGGCTGCCGTGGTTCGGAATGCCGATGATGTCGCCCGGCCACGCGTCCTCCGCCAACTCGCGGTCGCGCGCCAGGAACAGCACGGCGTTGTTGACGGCAAGCTGCTTGCCCGACCGCATATGCTTCAGCTTCACGCCGCGCCGGAAGTGGCCGGAGCACAGGCGGAAGAAGGCGATGCGGTCCCGGTGGTTCGGGTCCATGTTGGCCTGGACCTTGAACACGAAGCCGGTGACCTTGGCCTCATCCGGCTCTACCAGACGGCCGTCGGCCGGCTGCGGACGCGGGGGAGGAGCCAGCTCACCAAGGCCCTTCAGCAATTCCTGGACGCCGAAATTGTTGATGGCGCTGCCGAAGAAGACCGGAGTCAAATGCCCGGCCCGGTAGGACTCGAGGTCGAACTCCGGACACAGCCCACGCGCCATCTCGACCTCCTCGCGGAGGGTCGCGACGGCATGGGCCGGCAGAAGCTCGTCCAGCCGGGGATCGTCCAGTCCTTCGCACTTGATGCCTTCGCTCGCCACGTCGCCCTGGGTCTTGTCCATCAGGACAAGCTGGTCCTTGAGCAGATCGTAGCAGCCGAGGAAGCCGCGGCCCGAGCCGATCGGCCAGCTTGCCGGCGTCACGTCGATGGCAAGCGTGTCCTCGATCTCGCTGATCAACTCGAACGGATCGCGGGCTTCGCGGTCCATCTTGTTGACGAACGTGATGATCGGCACGTCACGCAGACGGCAGACCTCGAACAGCTTCCGCGTCTGGCTCTCGATGCCTTTCGCGGCATCGATCACCATGACGGCGCTGTCGACGGCTGTCAGCGTACGATAGGTGTCTTCGGAAAAGTCCTCGTGGCCTGGAGTGTCCACGAGGTTGAAGGTCCGGTCGGCATAGTCGAAGTTCATCACGGACGCGGTCACCGAGATGCCGCGTTCGCGTTCGACCTTCATCCAGTCCGACCGGGCGCGCCGCTGCTCGCCGCGCGCCTTCACAGCACCCGCGAGCTGGATGGCACCGCCGAACAGAAGCAGCTTTTCGGTCAGTGTCGTCTTCCCGGCGTCCGGGTGCGCGATAATCGCGAAGGTCCGGCGCCGGGAGACGGCTTCTTGCAGATCACTCATGCGATCCTCCGCCTGTCGTCTCCCAACTTAAACCTTCAGGCCTTAGCTGGCCGAGGAATAACCCCGGCGGCCGCCGCCCGTCGAACGGTCGCGATCACGGTCGCGACGGGCCGGATTGAAACCGCCGCGCTCACCGTGCGGACGGTCGCCGCCGCCACGATGCTCGGCCGGACGGCCGTCGGCATGACGATGCTCGGTATGGGGCCGGTCACCGCTGCGCTCGGCATCCGGACGGCGGGGACCGCCGCCGAAGCCGCCGGGACGGCCACCGGGAGCACCCTGCCCACCGCCGCGATACGGACGCTTGGCGTAACCGCCGGGGGCGGAGGCGCCGCGCGGACGCTCGGACGGCTCGAGGCCGGCGATGGTGTGGTTGGTCAGCGCCTTGCCGATGTAGTTCTCGATCGCCTTGACCTGCTTCCAGTCGTTCCGGGTGAAGAACGAGTAGGCGGTGCCGCTGGCGCCGGCCCGGCCGGTGCGGCCGATACGGTGCAGGTAGTCTTCCGCGATCTTCGGCAGGTCGAAGTTGATGACCTGGGTGATGTCGGAGATGTCGATACCACGGGCCGCGACATCGGTGGCGATCAGCAGGCGGATACGGCCGCGACGCAGGTCGTCGATCGTACGGTTACGCTGATGCTGCTTCATGTCGCCATGAAGAGCGCCGGCGGCATGGCCCTTGGCGCACAGCTCCTCGGCCAGACGGTCGGCATCGCGCTTGGTGGCGGCGAAGACGATGGTCTTGCCCTCGGCATCGGTCGAGACGAGGTGATCGAGCAAGCGATGCTTGTGGCCGAGGTCGTCGGCGCGCAGCAGGCGCTGGTCGATCGTATCCAGGCTGACCTGCTTGCCGGCGATGTCGATTCGCTCCGGGTTCTTCAGCAGACGGGCGGCAAGGCGCTCCATCGGGCCGTCGCAGGTGGCGGTGAACATCAACGTCTGGCGGGTCGCTGGGCAGGCGGCGGCGATCTGCTCGACCGGCTCGATGAAGCCCATGTCCAACATGCGGTCGGCTTCGTCCAGCACCAGCAGCTCGAGGCCGCTGAGGTTGACGCGTCCGCGCTCCAGGTGGTCGATCAGCCGGCCCGGCGTGGCGACGATCAGGTCGACGCGGCGTTCCAGCATGCGGAGCTGTTCACGGTACGGCATGCCGCCCAGGATCACGCCGGTCTGGACGCGGTCGAACTTGGAATACTTGCGGACGGCGTCCAGGATCTGGGTCGCCAGTTCGCGGGTCGGGGACAGGATCAGGACGCGCGGCCCGAAATTGCCGGGGGTGCGCGGGGTCTTCAGCTTTTGCAGGGCCGGCAGCACGAAGGCTGCGGTCTTGCCGGTTCCGGTATTGGCCGACGCAACCAGATCCCGTCCAGCCATCGCCAGGGGAATAGCCTTTTCCTGGATCGGAGTCGGCTCGTTGTAGCCAGCGGCTTCAACTGCCTGGAGAAGGGTCGGGTGCAGGTCGAGTTCAGCGAAAGTCATGGTCAAAAAGGTCATCCTCGGTACGTGTTTCCCTCAAGCGGGGCACACGGCCGCCGCTTTGGGACAAGACAAAGGCAACGCTCTCACCGGAAGGACCGATGATGAACGTCGCGCGTAACGAGCGGCTGCTTTCGGAAAATGAGCGAGCGGGTCAATCGGGCGAAAGTCGCGTCCGAAGGTCCGCAATACAATATCCGCAAGGCACGAGGGGCCGAAATGCGGATACGGCACCATGCCGACCGTCGGGGGCCCAAGCCACTCAACAAGGGCTTAGATAGCATCTCCTTCAGAAATTACCAGAGATGATTTCCAGTAAATCCGCGCCCGCGACAAGCTGGCATACCTCGAAGGCCATTACCGCCGGGATTACCACCAGAATAGGCCGGGTTACGAACCCAGGAGATCGCGGAGGGATTCCGGCGGGATCGACGTAGGGGAGCCGACCGCCGCCGCCGCCCAAAGCGCTCCCACGCCGAGCGCTTCCTGGATCGGCTTTTGGCCTAGCAGGCCATGGATCAGACCGGCGATGAAAACATCGCCGGCGCCCGTGCTGTCCACCACGTCGGCCGGCACGGCGGAAACGTTGACGACGCCGGTCGGGCCGTAGGCGGTGGCGCCTCGGGCACCGTCGGTCACGACCATCCACCGCAGTGCGTCACCGGCAAGGCCCTGGGCATAAGCCAGGGGATCGGCAAGCTCCCGCTCGCTCATATGCGCCGCCGAGTTGACAAGGACGTGGGCCGGCCAGTCGCCGGTCCCTGGGGGCGGCGCGTGGGACACGACGAGGCAGCGGTCGAGACGCCCCCGCATCAGGCCGGCCACTGCCGTACTGTAGGTCTTTATATAGAGCGCATCGGCTGGCTCGTCCGCATCCGGCAGCGGCGGAGCGTCGGAGGCCTGCGCCGTTCCCCGGATGATGGTGCGCTCTCCGTCCGGGTCGAGCAGGACCATGACCGGCGGCGACGGCTCGTCAAGCCGGCGCACGCGCGACGTGTCGGCGCCGAAGCCGGCGAGTTGCGACAGCATGCCGTCACCCGCCGCATCGCCGCCGACTTCGGCGAACAGGCTGACGTCGTGCCCGGCAAGACAGAGCGCCACCCCGGTGTTGGCCCCGCCGCCGCCCAGCCGTCCGGGCTGGAACCGGCCTTTCAACTGGGCGCCGCTGCTGACGGGACCATCGAGCCTGACGACGATGTCGAAGTTGATGCGGGCGACGATCTGAATTTTGGCCATGACGAAGGACTCAAGAAAACTGTTCACGAGGGGGCTTAGCCGGGTGATGATCGATGTTCCGGCCGGTACCGGACGACTTCACTCGATTTTCGAAAGGTGGGTCACCAATTGGGAAGGATGGCGCAGTGTATTCCTGTACGCATTTCCAATCCACCGCCACTCTGGCGGCCCCTTCTGACCCATTGCCGGTCCATCATGAGGGACCTGGGCGCGCCGGCCGTCCTGATCGACGGTTGCCTGCGTGATACGCCCTTCGGGCCGAGGATCATCGCCACTCTGGACCTTCCGCCCCAGATGGGCAAGACCGCCCTGTCACGGCATCCGGCCTATCGGCTCGTGATGAGGGACGCGGCTGGAATGGTCGCGTACTCCCGCATGGTGGCTCATGGCGCCAGCGGTATCGACCCGATCACCGCCAGCCGGGAGCAGGAGGAGGTGATGTGGCAGGTGATCGTGCTACCGGCGGGAGTGGTGCTGATCGCCCGGACGGAACAGGCCGATTTTGGCCCGTTCCTGCTGGAGGAAAGCGATCCGGACGAGCGGCGGATCGATCTGGTCAACCTGCAACTGGGCTTCGCGGTGGAGAAGGGTGCCGACAATGTCCGGCACGCATAGCCGCCTGAAGCTGGTCGGGCTTAGCGAAGGCGATCATGCTGTAGGTCGGTCTAGAGCGAAGCGGCAGCCGACATAGACGCGT
>NZ_JCACHA010001099.1:0-5509 GCF_059503625.1 Skermanella sp. | reverse complement strand
CGATCGCCGTCATCGTCGGCTTCGCAGCCTGGCACGCCCGGCACAAGCCACTCCTGGCGATGCTCGTCGTCGCCATGCTGGCGGTGACCGCTCTTGCCAGTGATCAACTCGGTGGCACGATCCAGCAGATCGCGTGGAAGACGGAAACCTACGGACTGAACGAACGTTCGGCGGAGGCCGCCGCCGTACTCGATCAGGTCGGAGCGTCGTGGTTCGATCTGTTGTTCGGGCAAGGCTGGGGCACGCTTGTCCAAAGCCCCGCCGTCGGCGGCATGTGGGTATCGTACACGCATTCGTTCGTGACCTACATGCTCCTGAAGACCGGGTTGGTCGGATGCCTCGTCACGCTGGCGTATTTGATGTCGATGCTGCCATCGCTGTTCTGCCTGATGCGGATCGACCCGCCCCTTGCGGTTGCCTTGATGCCGCCACTCGGCTTGGGCCTTTTTGCCCATACCAGTTTCAAATACCTGTGTTTCGGGTTGCTTTTAGCGGTCGTAACTCATGGAAGAATTGTATTCAAATATCCTGCGCCTAGCGGGACTTGAATGTTTGGCGGCAGCATGCTTTGGTATGCTGCCTGATTAAGCCATTTGGTTCCTCAAGCGTGCATCAGCCATCCATCCTTTTCATCAACCGGGTGTTTCCACCGGACCGTGGGGCAACCGGCCGGTGCCTCGCCGACCTCGCCGGCCGGTTTGCGGCGGCGGGATGGAGCGTCACCGTCCTGGCCTGCGGCAATGCGGAGGTGCCTGATGACCGGCCGCAATACAGGGTCGTCCGCACGGGATCTTCCGGTGGTATCTCCGCCAGCCGGAGCATCGACTACCTCAAATCGCTGGCAAGGCTTCTGGCCGCAGCTTGGAAACTGCCGCGACACGATGTCGTCGTCACGATGACCGATCCGCCGCTTCTCGCCATGATCGGTCCGCTGATCCGGCTTCGATGGTCGTGCGGCCTGATCCATTGGTCGCAGGATGTCTACCCGGATCTGTTTCCGGTCATCGGTGTCAGATTCCCATGGGCGCTCAGGTTTGCGCTCGACCGGACAAGCGCTGCCTCCCTGCGGTGCTACGACACGGTCGTCGTCATAGGTGTCTGCATGGCACGGCGCATCATGGGCAAAGGAGTGGCACCGGACCGCGTGGCGGTCGTTCCCAATTGGGCAGATCCCGTGATCCGGGCAGTCCCCCGCGCGACCAATCCGATGCGCCGGGAACTTGGCCTCGGCGATCGATTCACGGTCTCCTACTCCGGTAACTTCGGCCTTGCGCATCCGATCGGCGCGGTGATCGATGCCGCCGCGATCCTGGCCCGCGAGGCACCCGATATCGCCGTTCTGCTGATCGGGGAGGGAAGGGGCTTGAGCCGCGTCCGGCAGCGGATCGAGGAAAGTGCCCTGCCGAACCTCCGCCTTCTTCCATGGCAGCCGGCCCATCGGCTCGCCGAAAGCCTTGGCGCCGCCGATCTCCATTTGGCATCCATGGACGAGCGCGCCGAGGGGATGATGGTCCCGAGCAAGGTGGCTGGCGCTCTCGCCGCCGGGCGGCCCTGCATCCTTCTTGGTTCGGCGGGCGGTGCGGCAGCCCGCCAGATCGCCGATTTCGGCTGTGGTTCGGTCCTGCCGACCGGCGATGGCAAAGGACTGGCCAGGCTGATCATGATGCATGCCGCAGATCCGCGTATGCATGCCGAAGTCTGCGCACGCGCCTCCGCGGCGGGATCGGCGTGGTCGGCGGATCTGGCTGCCGCCGCCTTCCTCGACAGGGCGCATGACGCCGTCAGGAGGCCGGCGAGTTCGGTATGGGGTAAGTTGGCGGCCGGGAACGATTGAGATGTCGATGGACTTCGATGCCCGCCCTGGCGCAGCAGCTTTCGAGATTCAAAAGCTGCTGCGGGATGCGATCGCAATCGCCGTAGAGGGACGGCGTCTTATCGTGGGGACTGCAACCCTGACGGCCGTCATCGCCCTGCTGGCGCTGCGCATGATCGAACCGAGCTATACCGCTACCCTGATCGTCGGACCGACGGTGGCGGACGGCCTGCTCGGTCGCGGCACTCCGCTTCCCGATCTGCCGGCAGGCTCGATACTCGATGGCGCCGCCCACGGCGCCGGTGAAAAGATGTCCTATTACGAGCGGTTTCTCTATGAGATGACGTCGCTGAACGTGGCCAATGAACTTGCCTCCTCGCCGGAAATCATGCGGCGGGTGTTCGAATCGATGTGGGACGCAAAGAACGAAAGCTGGAATCCCGATCCCGGATTTTTCCCGAGGATGCGCCGGATGCTTTCCGATCTTGCCGGACGCAGGTCCTGGGCGGCGCCGGATGGCCGCGACCTCGCACGCTTTCTTCGTTCCAGAGTGCAGGTACAGCAAATAGGCAATACGCCGTTGCGGCGCATCGTTTATCGCCACGCCGATCCGGAGTTCGCCCGGTTGCTGCTGAACCGGCTCTACGCCACCACCGAACGCCAGCTTCGTAACATAGCGGTCAAGGGCAATGCGCTCATGATCGAAGAATACCAGAAGATGGCTCGTACCACGTCCGACCTGGAACATAAGCGTGCGCTCTGGGCGACGCTGATCGGACACGAGCAGTTCTCCATGATGATGAACGTCGATCTTCCGCTGGCGGCGGATTTGATGGAGGCCGCCTCCTGTGACGTGCTGCCCGATACGCCCGATCCGGCGATCGTGATGCCGATCGCCTTCGCCGCCGGTCTGGTCCTTGGGCTGGTCCTCGTCTTCATCCGGGCGACGACGGAAACGCTCCCTCGTTTCGAAGATCTTCCATGATTCCCGTATCGGCGATCGTCATGACCCGGAACGAGGCGACGAACATCGCTTCCTGTCTTCAGACACTCCGGCGTTTCGATCAGGTGTTCGTCGTCGATTCAGCGAGCACCGATGGGACAAGGGAGATTGCCGCAAGGTTCGGGGCGACGGTGGTGCCTTTCCAATGGAACGGGTGCTATCCCAAGAAGAAGCAATGGTGCCTCGACAACCTGCCGCTCCGCCATCCCTGGGTCCTGTACTGCGATGCCGACGAGCGGCTCACTCCCGAACTCGTTGACGAGATCGCCCTGGCGATGTCATCCAAGCCGGCTTTGGCTGGATACTTCATCCGTGGGCAGCCGGTTTTCGGCGGCGTTCGCCACCGCCATGGAGCGTGGAACCGCAAGTTGGCTCTCCTCGACCGGCGGCGCGCCTCATTTCCTTCATTCCCGGATCTGGATATCGATACGATATGGGAGGTGGAAGGGCATTACCAGCCGGTACTTCAGGGCCAGGCCGGATTGCTCCGGCACGCCATGATCCACGACGAGGCAGTGTCGCTTCATGGCTGGTTCGATCGCCACAACCGCTATTCCGACTGGGAGGCCGCCCTGCTGGCGGATGGCCGTTACGAGCAGCTAAGTCGCCGGGAAACAGGCATGCGCCGCCTGCTGAAAGCTATCTTCGCCAGGCTGCCCGGGCGTCCTCTCGCGGCGTTCCTGCACAGTTATCTGCTGCGGCTGGGGCTTCTGGACGGAGTGCCGGGGTTTGACCGTGCCGTCGCACGCGCTTTCTATTACTGGCAGATCGACGTTAAGCTGAGGGTCCACAGACGCGGACCCTCACGCTGAGGTCTTGATGCTGAGGACGTAGTGCCGTGGGCGTGACTCAGGCGTTCACCGGATCGGCGTCGCGGATCTCGCCGCCAAGAGCCTTGATCAACTCGAAGGCGCGGCGGCGGACGTTGGGATCGCCGATGCGGTAATAAGCACGGACGAGTTCAAGCGTTTCCCGCTTGGCCATGGACTCGAATTCGTCGGTTTCCGTCGGCTCCTGGACGACATCGGCACCCTCCGGAAGGGGTTGGCCGGTCGGCATGTCTTCGAAGAAAAAGCCGACGGGTACGTCGAGAACCAAAGCCAAATGATACAAACGGCTGGCACTGATGCGGTTGGCGCCCCGTTCATACTTCTGAAGCTGCTGAAAAGTGATGCCGACAGCCTCGCCAAGCTTCTCCTGGCTAAGCCCGAGCAAGGTTCGGCGAAGACGTAGTCTTGCCCCAACATGAATGTCGATTGGATGGGGCCCTTCACCACGACGCGAGATGGTGTTCGCAGTTGCGGGTTGGGACTTTTTCGATTTCATCATCTACCCCTGAGTACTTGCCCGGCGATTAAGGTGTAACGTACAAATTTAGATTTCAAAAGGACTTAATTGGCTCAAATGTCAAGACCTTTCGCGTGCATGTTGACGAGTGTGGCGCAACCTGTCGAGCGTACTCAGATCTGGTCATCCGGACGGAATAGGCGTAGTACAGATTTCGCACATATTACACGTGTGAGTGGTGCCTTGGCTACTCGTACATCCGGCGGCATCGCCATGTTTCGAAAACCGAAGGCCATGCCCAACGTATCGATATCGCAGCATATTGAGCGATCATTATTAAAAAGCAGGAAACATTGGACATATGAAGCCGGTTTCGGCGTATCTGCGCCTGCTCCCGTCTGCCCAAGGCTGTGTGCGCTTGCGATATGCCGCCGCCTTCGAATAGGACCAGCGGAGCTTGTATACGCGCGACTCGAGTGCATTTGGATAGGGTGTCCAGCGTAAAAGCATAGTCCGCTGCGACCTTGAAGGTGAGGTCGTATCGTTGACCTTCAACCAAGGCGCGGCGATAGACCATCGCCTGATGGTGAGTGAACATGCCGTACCACTTGAGGCAATGCGATCGTGCTCGCTTCAGGAGCATCCGGTTGCCGACCCCCCTTTCCAAGGCGTCGCCGTAGAGGAAATCCGGCGGTACGTCCCGACGGACGTGCCGGGCGACGGCCTGGAGAGTTTCCGGAGCGGCCAGTGTGTCTCCTGCGTTCAGGAAGATCAGGTAATCGCCGGCGGCTGCCGAGAGGCCGATGTTCATGGCATCGTACAAGCCCAGGTCGGGCGCCGACCGCCACCAGGCCAGTTCGCCTGCATGTGCCGCCAGGAAAGCCGGCGTGGCATCCTGGGAGCCGCCGTCCACGACGATCCAGTCGAAGTCGCGGCAGGTCTGCAAGACAAGGCTCCGGTATGTCCGCGCAAGCCCTTCGCAGTCGTTCAGACAGACGGTGATGATGGTGAACAGCCGCGGCCGCTCCGCCTCGCCCGCTGCGGCTATCGGGAACTCGGTCAATTACGGCCTCCCCAGTCGCCGCTGAGGACCTTGACCGCAGCGGCACTTACGGAAAGTTGGGTCAGCAGGCTTCCAATGTTCTGCGCGAACTTGAAGAACTCGAAGGGCTCAGGATCGCGCGGCACGATGATCGTCGATCCGGGAGCGATGAAGGTGGCGCTGTGGTTCCACGACGAAATACGCAGAGGCCGAGCGCTGCCGTCGGGCTGAAGGACGAATATCCGCGACGAGTCCGCGTATTGCGTCAGGCCGCCGGCCTCGCTCAGGTACTGGCTCGCCGTCTTGTCCGACTTGAACTGAAGGCTCGCCGGGGCAAGGACTTCGCCGGCAACGGTGACGGTCA
>NZ_JCACHA010001098.1:0-5510 GCF_059503625.1 Skermanella sp. | reverse complement strand
AACGGAGCACCAGCGCAACGGAGCACCGGCGCACCGGAGCACCGGAGCACCGGCGCCAGCCTGAATCGGGGGCGGATTACAGGACCCAGCGCCTGTAGCCTTCGGGCAGCGTCAGGCCGCGCCACATGCCCTTGATGTCGGCCACCAGCCCTCCGGGCCGGATCAGGCGGGTCAGGGCCGGAGCGGACAGGGTCCGGTAGGCGTCATGGGGCACCGCGCCGACGATGCAGTCGTAGGGATCGGCATTGTCCAGTCCCGGCCGCAGGGTGAGGCCGTAGAGTTCGGCGGCCTCTGCCGGATCGGCCAGCGGGTCGTGGACGTCGACGCGGTAGCCGTGGTCGCGCAGGCGGTTGACCAGCGAGGCGACCTTGGAGTTCCGCAGGTCCGGCACGTTCTCCTTGAAGGTCAGGCCCAGGACGAGGATGCGGCTGGATACCGCCGGCGCCTCGGCCGCGGCGATGCGCTCGGCGATCTGGTCGGCGATGTAGCCGGGCATCGTCTCGTTGATCCGGCGGCCGGCCAGGATGACTTCCGGGCGGTGTCCGATGCTGGTCGCCAGATGCGCCAGATAGAAGGGATCGACCCCGATGCAGTGGCCGCCGACCATGCCCGGACGGAAGTTCAGGAAGTTCCACTTGGTCGACGACGCTTCCAGGACGTCGTGGATCGAGATGCCGAGGCGGCCGAAGATCATCGAGACTTCGTTGATGAAGGCGATGTTGATGTCGCGCTGGGCGTTCTCGATCACCTTGGCGGCTTCGGCCACCTTGATGCCGGCGGCGCGGTAGACGCCGGCGCTGGTCACTGCGCCGTAGATCTCCGCCAGCCTGTCCGTAACCTCCGCCGTCTGGCCCGCGACCACTTTCACGATCCGCGAAATGGTATGCTCGCGGTCGCCGGGGTTGATCCGTTCCGGCGAGTAACCCAGGAAGAAGTCGCGGCCGCAGACCAGTCCGGACGCTTCTTCCAGCGCCGGGCCGCAGATGTCGTCGGTGACGCCGGGGTAGACCGTGCTCTCGAACACGACGACCGGCTTCGGATCCGCTTCGGACTTGCCGCTGTCGCGCAATGCGGCGCCGACGGTGCGGCACGCCGCCAGCACCGCGCCCAGGTCGGGCTGGTTCCGGGCGTCCACGGGCGTCGGGACCGTCACGATGTAGAATTGGCGCCCCGGCAGCAGGGCCGGATCGGAGGTCAGGGTCAGCGGACCGCCGCGCAGGTCTTCCGGTCCGACTTCCCGCGTGCGGTCATGGCCGTCCCGCAGTTCGGCGATCCGGCGGGCGTCGATGTCGAAGCCGGTCGTGGGGAAGTGGCGGGCGAGTTCGACCGCCAGGGGCAGGCCGACATAGCCTAAGCCGATCACCGCAATTGTCGTTGTCCGCACCGATGAACCTGCCTTGAGCTTCGGAACCCGCAACGCCTCGACGGCGTTCTGGAATATGTCGGGGTGCGTTGCTGTTCCTGAAAGGGACGCTGTCACCGGCACGCCTTTGGGCAGGCATTCCGGAGTCACGCGTATCGAGCATAAAGGAACGCTCACTACGCCGAAAGCTTCAGGAGTGCAAAAACAGTGCTCTTGTTCCGCACCTTCGAGGCGAGGATAGACCTCAACCGAGGTGAAGAGACGATCGACGCGCTGAGGAAAGGCCCATCGCATCCAAGGCCCTGTCGGGGTAATACAAAAGGTATATTGCTTTTGCTCTTAGCCTGATGGTGTTGGGTGTTTCTGAAGTCTAAGCCCCTTTGATAATTGACGAGATCAGGGGAGGTCATTAGCTATGAGAGTGATGCCTCCTGTTCGGCTGATTCGTTCATGCGGTAAGTCTGACACGAACGCGGTGGTATCCAGCAGGTCCCCCGTGCGTGGCCAGCCCTGAAATCGACGACAGAGAGGGCCTTATTGAGTGGTCGGCACTGACAAGCGAAAGACGCCCGAGGGCCGGAAGCAGAACCTGCTGATCTGGTATTGGGGTAGGCGGGGCGGAGGAGCCCATTACTGCTTGGAAGTCGCACGGGAACTCTCCAGACGCGAAGAGTTCAACGTCCACTTGTCGATTTCGCGCAACTGCGATCTGTATGCCGAACTCAAGGCCCTGAACCTTCCCGGTCTGGATATCGACACCTACTGCGACGTCGGATCGGCCGTCATGGCGCTGTCCAGGCTCCGCCAGGTCCGCCGCGCCTTCGAAGCCTATTTGGAGGAGCACGACATCGACCTCGTGCTCTGCACCATGCAGCACCTGTGGAACCCGTTCATGCTGCCGGCGATCCGCCGGGCAGGCGCACGCTATGTCGTCACGATCCATGACGCCACACTGCATCCGGGCGAGCGGTTCCTGCCTTATCAGTGGTGGCTGGACTGGGAAATCCAGCAGGCAAGCGGATACGTCGTGCTGAGCGATCACGTCGGCCGGGTCCTGCGAGCGCGGCATCAGGCGTCCATGGACCGCATTACGGTGGCACCCTGCGGTCCGTTCAGCCAGTTCACCGATACGAGCACCAGGCGCGGCTGCGCCGGAACGGCCGACCGTCCGTTGCCCCGCCGTCTGCTGTTCTTCGGCCGGATCGTCGCGTACAAGGGACTGGACCTGCTGCTGAATGCCTACGGGCAGCTCAAGCGGACGCATCCCGACCTGAGCCTTGCCATCTATGGCGACGGCGACCTGACGCCTTATCGCGCCGCGATCGACGCGCTGGCCGACGTTACGGTCGAAAACCGCTATATCCCCGAGGACGAACTTCCCGGAATCCTGGAGCGGAGCGACCTGATCGTGCTGCCCTACCGCGAGGCGAGCCAGTCCGGCGTGATGCTGCTGGCCGAGGCGGCGGGCGTGCCCGTCGTCGGGACGCCGACCGGCGCGCTGGTCGAGCAGATCGTTCCGGGTATCAACGGGCTCATAGCCGATTCCGTGGACGACAAGGCGCTGGCCTACGCCATCGGCAGGTTCCTCGACGATCCCGGACTTTATCATCGCTGCGTCCTGGGCATCTCCAAGCATGCCGAGGACCGCTGGTCCGAGGCCGGCGACCGGATATCCAGGCTGCTGCTGGACGCCGGCACCTCGGCCCCCTCGGCGCCGAGCTATGCGGCGGTGCCGCAGGCCGCGGGCGAGGCGCGGGCGCGCCTGCCGCAGCGGCGCACCGCCCGCTAGCGGACACGGAACACATGCCGCTTTCGCCGAAGGACACCGCAAGGGATACGGCCCGAGCCGTCTGGCGCCGCATTCCGACAGGGCTGCGCCGCTCCCTGCTGTTCGGAACGACCCGGATGGCGGCACCCGCCGCCCGCATGCCGGGCCCGGCCCCGGCTGAGCCGATCGTCATCGTCGGGCCGGTTTCCAGCGCCACGGGCCTGGGCGAGGGCGCCCGGCTGGCAATCCGGGCTTTGCGGAGCCAGGGTCTCGACGTCCGCAGCTTCGACGTAAGCCAGGTCATGCTGGGAGGCGATCCGGCGGAGCCGGTCGACAAGGGGCTTCCGGTGCAGCCCGGTCCGGGAACGGTGATCCTGCACGTCAACGCGCCGCTGGCTCCGCTGGCCCTGCTGATGCTTGGCCGGGCGGCGCTGAAGGGGAAACGGATCATCGGCTATTTCGCGTGGGAATTGCCGGACCTGCCGGACGACTGGATCGCGGCGCTGGACCACGTCCACGAGATCTGGGTGCCCAGCCGCTTCACCGCCGACGCCTTCCGCCGCCACACCGACCGGCTCGTCCATGTGGTGGCCCATCCGGTTCCGGTAAGCGGCGGGCAGGCGGCCGAGCGGGCGCCGCGCCGGGCGGACCGCCCCTTCACCGTGCTGACGCCGTTCAACATGGCGTCCGGCTTCACGCGGAAGAACCCGCTGGCGGCGGTGCGTGCGTTCAAGCTGGCGTTCGGCGAAGGCGGGAACGACGCGCGGCTCATCCTGAAGACGCACCATGTTTCGGCCTATTCCGCCGGATACGCTGAGCTGGCCGCCCTGATCGGCGGCGACCCGCGCATCAGCGTGCTCGACCGGACCATGGACCGGACCGAACTGGACCGGCTGGTATCCTCCAGCGATGCGGTCATGCTGCTGCACCGGTCGGAGGGATTCGGGCTGCCGCTGGCCGAAGCGATGGGCCGGGGGGTGCCGGTGGTGGCGACCAACTGGTCAGGCAACACCGACTTCATGGATTTTCACAATTCGTGCCCGGTTTCATACTGCCTGGTGCCCGCGCGCGATCCGCAGGGCAGCTATGACCATGCCGATCAGCTTTGGGCCGAACCGTCGGCGGAGAACGCCGCCGCGCATCTGCGGCGGCTGCGCGACGATCCGGACCATGCCGCCGAACTGGGCCGTGCCGCGAGCCTGACGATACGGGAACGCTGCTCGCCCAAGGCCTTCGCCGAGCGCTCGGGGGCCTTGCTGATGGCCGACGCCGCCCTGTGCTGACCGCAGGGCCGAGAGCCGGCACGACGGCGTGACGGGATAAGCGCCCAATGGATGCGGAGGCGCCGCATTTGGTGCGCCGCACCTGAGCGCCCTTGACAATGAGATGCTGTTCCGCTCCTATTCGCGCCGCCTTTATATAGTAAATATCGGATAAAAAGTTGTTAATCGCCCGTGTTTTTCAGGAAGACGGTGGATTGACGGTTGAATTGCCGGTGTGTTTGTCGGCTGAAACGGGAGTCGGGATGCGGCTGTCTCTTCGCGTCAAGGAAATGACTACAATGCAGCATCTATCATGAGCGCCGTGTTTGCGAAAGTGCCATTTGCGGCTCCTGTGTGGCACTATCGCGCCTTCATCTGGAGCGCCGCGACGCGGGAGATGCGGCTCCAGTCGCTGAACTCGGTTCTCGGCTGGCTCTGGCCGGTGCTGAACGCGGTCGCCTTGATCCTGCTCTACATGACGCTGTTCGTCGAGGTCCTGAAGAGCAGGCTGCCCGGTTCCGACGACAGCATGTCGTACGCCATCTACCTGTGCATCGGCATCATCAACTGGACCTACTTCTCCAGCACGATCCTGCGGTCGCTGAACATCTTCGGCGAGAACGCGATGCTGCTGAAGAAGGCGGGCTTCCCCAAGATCACGCTGCCGGTCGTCGTCGTCATCTCGCAGGGCGTCCAGTTCGTCATCATGATGGCGGTCTTCGCGGCGCTTCTGATTGTGACCGGGCGCATTCCGGGCTGGGCGCTGCTCGGCATGATCCCGCTGCTGATCATCCAGCAGACCATCGCGATCTCGCTCGGCATCCTGCTCGGCACGCTCAACGTCTTCTTCCGGGACGTCGGCCAGGCGGTCGGCATCATCCTGACCTTCTGGTTCTGGCTGACCCCGATCGTCTATCCGATGTCGATCCTGTCGCCCGCCGTCGCGTCCTTCGTGACGACCTGGAACCCGCTGACCCGGATCATCGTCGGATACCACGACATCACGCTCAACAACACCATGCCCGACATGACCGACTTCATCGGCCATATCGTGCTGGCCGCCGTGCTGAGCGGGCTTGCCTATTTCTGCTTCAAGCGCCTGTACAGCGCGGTTCAG
>NZ_JCACHA010001097.1:1952-5552 GCF_059503625.1 Skermanella sp. | reverse complement strand
CCGGGCCCGGCGGCGAGCGAGGGTCCGCTGGTCAGTGCGTTTTCCGCGGGAACCACCTGGTAGCCGCCGGGCATGGGCACCATCGCTATCCCGTGCATCTGGAGCACCCGCTCCATCAGCGCCAGCACGTCGCCACGCGGGATCGGTCCGCGGGTGTCCATGCTGACCGTCCCCTCGATCCGGGGATCGACCGCGTAGGCAAGGCCGAGGATGTCGCCCAGCACCGCCCGGGAAAACTCCCGGATGTCGGTTTCGGGGAAGTTCAGCTCGACGCTTTCGCCCTGCGGCGTCGGCCGGGTAGCCGTCTGCAGCATCTGCACCCGGATGCCGCCCCGCTCGACAAAGGTAGGCCGGCGCGGTGGCTCATCCGACCTGGTCGAGGATGAGCCGGTTCCGCCAGGCGGCACGAGCGCCGTCGGATCACCGGAGTTTCCCCTGTCGATCCGCATCATCTCGGCAATCTGCTCGTCCATTCTCGCGCGGGAGTCGCGTTCCTGCGCGCACCCAGCCAGAAGGGCGATGAGGGCACAGGCGGACAGGCCCAGCCGCGGCCCCGGGAAAGTGGGCCTCATTTTTTCAGTCATTCGATTATCACCGGCCATGAACCTAACGCGACAGAGGCATGCTGACAGGACTGTGAATTCCATCCGCGACCTGGATCGTCTCCCTTTGTCCTAGCATTCCAGACCAGCTTGCCTGGAAGCGCATCGGTGTGGCTGAGTGAAATGGTCCAGATCGATCCTTTCGAAAGGCTTGGATCGCTGTTGGGAGAGGCTGACTGCCCGTCGGCAGAACCAAGCCGCCATTTGGACCTATGGGTGAAATATATCGGATTCTCAATCGTCAAGGTATGGTGTGCCTGGATCTTGTGGGGGTTAGGCGTGCACACTTCGCACATTACTGGCATATTCCAAGAAAGGTCCATACAGATCGATTGGGCACAGATCGATTGGGCACAGATCGATTGAGCGGCGCCCAAGATTTTTGACTGCCCATGAGCAATAGGCTCAAGGCACGCTACCGTGGCTGCTATCAAACCCTGGGACCGAACTATTTTTCTCGCCGGGCCGTCTTATCGGGCAGGTCCTGCCGAGCGGGGATTGAGGACTGGGCCGGAAATCAGGGAGAGTGAGCAGAGTGGAAGGATTGGAAGTGCTGCTGATCGCGGCTGCACCACTGGCCGGCGCAGCCGCCGGCATGGTCGTCGATCGCTATCCAGCACCGGATGAAGATGAGAATTGCGCTACCGGTTCGGAAGAGATCAGATCTGTGCTCCTGCGCAGTCTTCACCCTGGTATTGAGATAACCTGCACGACGACAGCAGTAGTGGCGGCATTTGCCCTTCCGGCGCCCCTGTCCCTTGTCGCGGCCGGGTTGAGCTGGGTGCTTCTCGTCCTGACGCTGATAGACCTGCGCTACCTGGAGGTCCCGGATGCGATCTCCCTGCCGCTGATCCTCGCCGGGCTAGCCACGACCTGGTGGATCAAGCCACAGGCCGTCCTCGAACATGCCGTGGCGGCCGCCGGCGCAGCGACAGCCATCTGGCTTCTCGGTGAAGCCTTCCGGCGGCTGCGCGGCGTTGCCGGGATCGGAGGCGGAGATGTCCGCCTGTTCGCCGCGGCTGGCGCCTGGGTTGGGTTTGCAGCATTACCAACTGTCGTGTTCCTGTCCGGGATTTTCGGCCTGATCGCAGCATCGCTTTTGGTCAAGCTGGGCTGGGTCGCCTGGAGAGACCGCATTCCGTTCGTGCCGGCCATTTCCGCCGCTCTCTGGACCGTCTTTCTTATACCTGAGCAGGCGTGGCCCTGACGAGCCTGATTGACGACCCTCTTATGTCCGCAGCCGAAAGTAGGATCAGCCTGACGGCTGCGGTCACCAACCCTGCTCAGAGCTATACCGTCCGCAGTCGTTGTCGTCCGGCAACCAGCAGGTAGTCGAGGATAGCCATCACGACCAGCGATACCCCCACAAGGGGGAAAAGAACGCCGCCGATCATCAGGATCGCCAGCAAGCCGCGCAGAACGCTGCGATCCGACGGCAGCGGCGGTACGCCGAGGGAGCGGCCGGGCCGGCGCTTCCACCACATGATACTGGCAGAAACCGACAACAGAACGATCGCCATGCAGACCAGCAGCATCAGGATCTGGTTGGCGAGGCCGAACTCCTGGCCCATGTGGACATTAACGCCCCATTCCAGCGCCTTGCCGAACGGCCCATAATCAGCATAGCTCATGTCAATCAGCGGTTTGCCCGTGTACTGATCGAGATGAACGACCCGCTGCAGCGACAACTCATCCGGATAGGCCGATGCGCTGTAAACGCGTGTCGGACCGCCCGGCAGGCTGACCGCATATCCGGGCGCCAGGCCCAGCCGGTCGAAAATCGCCACCGCACTGTCCAGGCCGATCGATCCGCCGCCAACCGGGATCGACTCCGGCATACGCGCCTGCTCGAGCGACCAGCTGGTGGCCGACATGTGGGCCAGATGCTCGTCGGACATCGGAACGTCGGTCCGCACGCCGGATGGATAGCCATAGTTGGAGCCGTTGGCCCACTGATTGACATAGCTGCCCCAGAATACCGACCAGGGCATGCCAGTGACTGCCAGGAACACGATGAAGGCTCCGACGAAAATTCCAGTCACGGCATGCAGATCACGCCAGAATACGCGCTGGCGCCGGGTGCCACGGACCGTCACGACGCCGCCCTCGGCGCCTCCTTCCCGCTTGCGTGGCCACCACAGAAAGATACCGGTGCCGACCAGCAGGATCGTCCAGCCGCCGACTATTTCAATAATTCCGTTGGCCACAGGTCCGAACCAGGCAAGGCTGTGCAACTGCCGGACCACCCACATGACCGAACCCTTGTCAGGGATGTCGCCAAGTACTCGTCCTGTATAGGGATCGACAAAAACGGAAACTTTATCCCCACCGGTTTTCACAGTGATCTCAGCCGAAGCTTCCGGATCGGCCGGCGGCAGATACTTCACCGCAGTTCCAGGATATGCGGCAAGTGCCGCATCGATCAACGCCGAAGGCGCGGCACGCTCGGCCGACTGGACCTCGACGTGCTTGAGGTCTCGGTAAACAAAATTATCGATCTCGTCCTTGTACAAATAGGCAGCACCCGTCACCGCTAGGATGATCAGGAACGGCAGTGCCAGCAAGCCGGCATAGAAGTGCCAGCGCCATACCGCCCGGTAAACACTCAAAGATGAGATTGCAGCGGCCCGCGAAGGAACCGCTCCCAGCAAAGTTTCCGTCATAGCCTTGTTCCAATGGCATTACGCCGGTGTGCGGACACTTGGACTGTCGGGCACGGCGTCGTTTCGTGAAATCCTTAAATCAGGAGGGGCGCCATCAAAACATTTGTGGGTGGAGCACGCGGACGCAATGCAGTTAAAAAATGCTTGTCGATAGACACCTCACCTAGCCAGACATTGATTGTCTTTACAGCCGGCGGGCAGTTCAGATCGGACTGATATGACGCCGGCGGGAGCGGCGGCGCGGTCCCCGAGCAAACGGTGCAGAGGTCACAGGTTTCTCCGGTAGATCCATGAGAGGAACCGGATTGTGGCCGCTCAGCCTGGATCGAGTGTTT
>NZ_JCACHA010001097.1:0-1942 GCF_059503625.1 Skermanella sp. | reverse complement strand
GGGATGAGGAGAGCCGGCAGGCACATGTCCGACGATCAAGCTCTGCATAGCCGCAGCAATGATCGCCAGCCAGACGGTCACAACGTGCAAACGATCCCTGCGCCTGCGGAGAAAGGGTCCGCAGTAGAACGGATTCCGGCGAAGGTTTCTCCCAATCTGTCGCTTCATTGCAGGTGTGTCGCCGGAGTATCTAAGATGCTACAACCTATGACGGATCAGAAGCCGGAATAATCCAACAAACAATAACTTTTGACGCTTGCTCCTGGCGGTGAGCCTTTCTCTCGAAGCGCTCTATATGGCCAAGTGGGAAACAGGAGATGTCGAGGCACGCCTCATCTCTCAGGCATAGAATGGATTATCCTTGGAGCGCGACGCACTTGGTCTGACGCTCCGAAGGCCAGCAGTTTTCGAACTGCCCAGGCATCGAAACGTCTAGGGCAAACAGTGAAATTCCTAACTGGAAGTATTAATCCCTCAATTTCAGGAATACGAGCGTAGTTCGTCCGTCATCTGATTGAACATGTCGCAGAGGCGGTGAACACAATGTGCTCAGTTGAATTTTTCCAGCACGATCTGACCGGCAGGATGCACGGCGATCTGGACAAATGGAACTTGGCGCACGGATGGATCAGCGCTTCTCCGGCAGAACAACACAGATTTTCCATTCTCGACTCAACTCGCATGCCCAGTCACGGGAAATAGGTCGCTGACGCTGGCTGCGGATCGGAACTGACAGGTTCGAGCCAGGCACAACGACAACTGTAAGAACCGGATTTTTGCTCGGGATCTTCCCGAGGCGGCGACGTGCGTCCTTTTGCGGCGAACCAAGGAGCGATGACAACAATGCGCAGGCGGGAATTCATCAAATACGGCAGCGCACTCGCTGCGTTCACAACGGCATCAATGTCCCTGCCGTCATTGCTTTCAGCCCAGACCACCGAGGAAGTTCCGACCGGCGAGGCAGCGGACTTCGACCTCGAGATCGTCGATGTTGATGTCGAACTGATCGACGGCAGCACCGTGCCGATGTACGCCTTCTGCCACGCTGGTCAGACCCCGACCATTCCCGGCCCTATCCTCCGAGTAAAGCAGGGTAGCACGGTCCGTATCGATGTTCGGAACTCCAGCACCAGACCCCATGGTTTTCAGATCATGGGGCAAGACGCCGCCATTACGGCCATCGCGCCCCATGAAGGCGATGGCGAGGACAAGATCCGGATTGAATTCACGGCGACAAGGCCGGGATCCTACCTCTATGTCGATGGCGACAACGCCCCAATCAACCGTGTCCTCGGTCTGTACGGCGCCTTCATCGTCGAGCCGACAAACGGTTTTGCCGATGCGGCGCGGCAGAAGCCGATGCCCTATGCTCCGGCAGCCGCGACACCAGCCATCAAGTCGCTGTTCTCAGCGCTCGGTGAGGCGACGATCGGCGGTCAGCCGGCCCGGTTCCCCGGCAAGGCTTGGCGGCCTGGTCGGGAATACATCTGGATCTTCAATCAGATCGACCCTGTTCTGTGCCGGCGCATCGCGGCTGGTGAAAATCCCACAGCGTCGGAGTTCCAGGCACAGTTCCACCCCCGGTACTTCACGATCAACGGCCTGTGCGGCCTTGACTCGGCCCACGACAAGGCAACCTGCCCGACCGGCCGCGTCGGCGAACCGGCGCTGATCCGCACCATGAACGCCGGCCTGGCGACCCATTCGCCGCACATCCATGGCAACCATGTCTTCGTGCTGACTGAGAGCAACAGCAACGGCGTGCCGGTTTATCAGGAAAGCCTGAACGAGCACGATGTCTGGACCATGCAGCCGATGAAGACCAAGGACGTCCTGCTGCCCTTCACGGCACCGCCGGACGTGCCGCCGGCACCGTGGAGAATGGTCCAGGAAAAATATCCGCTGCGCTATCCCATGCACTGCCACAACGAGATTTCCCAAA
>NZ_JCACHA010001096.1:0-5554 GCF_059503625.1 Skermanella sp. | reverse complement strand
CGATCACCCAGGACAGCGTCGCGCAACGGCTCGCGGACAGATACGCTGGCGAGTTGCGGTTCTGTCACCATACCGGCGCCTGGTTCCGCTGGACCGGCACGCACTGGCGCAGGGATGACACCAACCTCGTCTTCCAGCTCGTCCGCGAACTCGCCCGGGAAGTGACGCGCGGGGAGGATCCCAAGCTGCAGAAAGATGCCGGAAAGGCGTCATTTTCCAGCGGTGTCGATCGCTTCGCCCGAGCCGATCCCGGATTCGCGACCACATCGGAGGGCTGGGACAAGGATCCTTTCCTTCTCGGCACCCCTGGCGGCACCCTGGATCTGAGGACAGGTGTGTTGCGCCCGGCAAAGCCGGCGGATGGCATCACGAGGATTACGGCGGTGGCGCCCGCGGAAACCGCTGATTGCCCACAGTGGCTCAAGTTCCTGGATCAGGTTACGGCGGGAGACCAGGATCTGATCCGCTTTCTTCAGCAATGGTGCGGCTATGCGCTCACCGGCGACATCGGCGAGCATGCGCTCGTGTTCATTTACGGCCCGGGCGGCAATGGAAAGGGCGTGTTTCTTAACACGCTGACTGGCATCCTCGGGGACTATGCCGTCACGGCGCCGATGGACACCTTCACGGCCTTGACCTCGGATCGGCATCCCACTGACCTCGCCATGCTGAGGTCCGCGCGCCTGGTGCCCATCTCGTCGCTGGATGAGCAGAACGCGGTTGCAGTCGCCGCACATCTTGCGGCCATGCTGAAAGAAGATGAAAACTCCCTGAAGACGATTATCTCTACCCATCACCCTCTTTTCTTCAACGTCTTATACAACGAGCTGTCGCGGGTGAAGGGGAATCGCTTCTTCTTTCTCGGGCGGTCGGCGGCGACAGGTGAATACAGCCTCACCGACACCGGCGACACGCCGTTCTTCCACCACGTCGCCTGTCTGATGGAACTGCATGAGGCTGCGCGTAGCGGTCAAATCTACACGCATCATTTCAACATGTTGCGGGTGATCGCGGAAAAGACTGCCAGCTTTCTCGGCTACGATAAGTTCGAAGATTGCATCAAGCGCGACGATGATGATCAGGATGGCATTCTTCATAAGCGTCTATTAAATCTCCTAAGTCATGGAAAGTATTCCCTCTACGAACCGCAAGAAATGCTCGATGAAAATAAGCGGCATTTCAAGAAAATGCTCGCTGTCTTCACTGAGCGCTTCCTCTTCAACCCGAATCGGTTCCCGAATCTCGCGGTTGTTGAGCCGCCCGTAGCAGCGCCTGTGCTTACCTCCCAGCTAGTGGGTGCCATCGTCTCTTCCCAATCCGATTCAGTGCCGGAGTAATGACCATGGCCGAACGTGACCAAAGACAACTCGGTAGAATCCTTTGGAACATCGCCGACCAATTGCGCGGAGCGATGAACGCCGATGATTTCCGCGACTATATGCTGGCGTTCCTGTTCCTGCGCTACCTCTCGGACAACTACGAGGCGGCGGCGAAGCGTGAACTAGGCAGGGACTACCCGGACCCAAGCGCCATCGGCAACGGTGGCCGTTCGCCGTTGTCGGTGTGGTACGCGAATAACCCGGACGACATCGCCGCGTTCGAGAAGCAGATGCGGCGCAAGGCGCACTACGTCATCAAGCCCGAGAACCTGTGGACGAACATCGCCCACCTCGCCCGCAAGCAGAGCACGGAACTGCTCGACACCCTGCAAAGGGGGTTCAAGTATATCGAGGATGAGTCGTTCGAGAGCGCGTTTCAAGGGCTGTTCTCGGAGATCAACCTCGCGTCGGACAAGCTCGGGCGGACCTACGACGCCCGCAACGCGAAACTCTGTTTGATCGTCGGCGAGATCGCGCTGGGACTGGCAAATTTCTCCACCGATGCCGACACCCTTGGCGACGCCTACGAATACCTGCTCGACCAGTTCGCCGCAGGGTCGGGCAAAAAGGCGGGGGAGTTCTACACGCCGCAGCGGATCAGTGACATCCTCTCGGCCATCGTCACCCTCGACGGCCAGGAGCCGGCGACGGGTCTGCGGAAGCGGCTGGAGAGCGTCTTCGATTTCGCCTGCGGTTCCGGCTCGCTGCTGCTCAATGTCCGCCACCGCGTCACTGAGGCGGGCGGCACGATCGGCAAGATATACGGGCAGGAGTCGAACATCACGACCTACAATCTCGCGCGCATGAACATGCTGCTGCACGGGGTGAAGGACACGGAGTTCGAGATCTACCACGGCGACTCGCTACGCAATGACTGGGACATGCTCCGCGAGACAAACCCGGCGAAGGCGCCCAAGTTCGACGCGGTGGTCGCCAATCCGCCGTTCAGCTACCGCTGGGACCCGACCGAGGCGCTGGGCGAGGACATGCGGTTCAAGAACCACGGACTGGCGCCCAAGTCAGCCGCCGACTTCGCCTTTCTGCTCCACGGATTCCACCACCTCAGCGATCAGGGCGTGATGGCGATCATCCTGCCGCACGGCGTGCTGTTCCGCGGCGGCGCGGAGGAGCGTATCCGCACGAAGCTTATCAAGGACGGGCACATCGATACGATCATTGGCCTGCCGGCCAACCTGTTCTATTCGACGGGCATCCCGGTCTGCATCCTCGTCCTGAAGAAGTGCAAAAAGCCGGATGATGTCCTATTCATTAACGCATCCGAGCATTTCGAGAGAGGCAGGCGACAGAACTACCTCTCCGACGAGCATATCGCGAAGATCATCGACACATACCAGCAGCGTCCGGAGAGCATCGAGCGGTACGCCAAACGCGTTGATATGGCCGAGATCGAGGCCAACGACTTCAACCTGAACATTGCGCGCTATGTCAGCACGGCCAATGAGAGTGTCGAGATCGATCTGTCGGCCACGCACAAGGAGTTGGTCGAGATCGAGAAGCAGATTCGGGAGTCAACGGCGAAGCATAATGCGTTTCTGAAGGAGCTTGGACTATTCCTATTGCCAACGTCCGATAATTAATTGAAGCGATCCCTCCCAAACTCTCTGCCTCATGGTTCTTAAACTGAAAACAGACTTACTTGTTGGTGCCCTCGACAAATCTGCGTTGGATCGACGGTGCAAGCCGGAGCAGGCGGCGGAGCCCTGTATGAAAGCTTGGTGCACTCCCGCCGCACAGGTTCTTCGGCTACTCCAAGCCCCTTGACCCTCCCCAAAACGCAGCGCTCTCCACCGTCACGTGATTGTAACTTGACGCCCCTCCATCTTCGGCATAATTCCACTAACATAGAATTATGGAAGTGAAGCTTCGAAGCCAGGATGCGGAGGTCGTCGGGTTCCCATGGATAAAAAGGCGGTTCTGTCGGCGTTGTCGGCGCTGTCGCAGGAGACGCGGCTGGATGTTTTCCGGTTGCTGGTGCAGGCCGGTCCCGACGGATTGCCGGCCGGAGCCATCGCCGAGGCTCTCGGCGTGGCGCCCAATACCCTGTCTTTCCATCTGGCTCAGTTGAACCATGCGGGGCTGATCGCACAGCGGCGCGAGAGCCGGTCGCTGATCTACAGCGCCGAATACAGCCACATGAATGCCCTGATGGGCTTTCTGATGGAGAACTGCTGCGGCCTTCCGGCCAACGCCGCCGCCTGCGGTCCCGTCTGCGCCACGGCTCCCGAGGCGGCCAATAGCGAGTCCACCGTGAGGTCGCCGCGCCGCCGCGTCTGATCGCCGTTCCAGTCCCCGAAAGTCCCCGACCAGTACGACCGCCGCCCATCGCGGCCAGATAGCCTCAGGAGGCATCCATGGAATCGAAGAAGACCTATAACGTCTTGTTCCTCTGCACCGGCAACAGCGCCCGCAGCATTCTGGCCGAAGCGGCGATCAGCCGGTGGGGAGGGGGCAGGTTCCGGGGGTTCAGCGCGGGTAGCCAGCCCAAGGGCACGGTGCATCCGCTGACGCTGAAGCTGCTGAGCAACCTGAACTACGACATCAGGGGCTTCCGCTCGAAGTCGTGGGACGAGTTCGCGGAACCGGGCGCGGAACCGCTCGATTTCGTGTTCACGGTCTGCGACAACGCCGCGGGCGAGGCCTGCCCGGCATGGCCGGGCCAGCCGATGACGGCTCACTGGGGCGTCGAGGACCCCGCCGCCTTCGTCGGACCGGACGACCTGGGCCTCAAGCTTTTCAAGCGCGTCTATCTGGAACTGGAAGCTCGCATCAAGGTCTTCACCAGCCTCCGGCTGGAAGGGCTCGATAAGCTGTCGCTCCAGAGCAAGCTGCGCGACATCGGCAAGATGCGGGCGGAAGCGGACCAGGGAGCGGCGTCATGACCGGCGTCACCATCTATCACAATCCCGCCTGCGGCACCTCCCGCAACACGCTAGCCTTGATCCGCAACTCCGGCGTCGAGCCTGAGATCGTCGAGTACCTGAAGACGCCGCCCAGCCGCGACCGGCTGGCCGACCTGATCCGCCGCATGGGCGTGCCGGTTCGCAGCGTGCTGCGCGAGAAGGGCACGCCTTATGCCGAACTCGGCCTGGACGACCCGTCGCTGTCCGACGACCGGCTGCTGGACGCCATGATCGCGCATCCGATCCTGATCAACCGGCCCATCGTCGAGACGCCGCTCGGCGTCCGCCTGTGCCGTCCATCCGAAGCGGTGCTCGACATCCTCCCCGATCCTCAGCGGGGCGCCTTCGCCAAGGAAGACGGCGAGCGCGTCGTCGACGAGCAGGGCCGCCGCATTGCCTGACGCCGCGTCACTTGACTACGCTTTGCCTGAAGCTGAAACGAGTATCCTCATGTCCTCCACCGCTCCAGCCTCGCGGTTGTCTTTCCTCGACCGCTACCTGACCCTATGGATCTTCCTGGCCATGGCGCTGGGCGTCGTGCTCGGCACCGTTTTCGAAGGTCTGCCGGCGGCGCTCGACAGGCTGTCGGTCGGGACCACCAACATTCCGATCGCCATCGGGCTGATCCTGATGATGTACCCGCCGCTGGCCAAGGTGAAGTACGAGGAACTGCACCGCGTCTTCGCCGACAAGCGGGTGCTGGTCCTTTCCCTCGTGCAGAACTGGCTGATCGGCCCCTGCCTGATGTTCGGTCTGGCGGTCCTGTTCCTGCGCGATCATCCGGAATACATGACGGGCCTGATCCTGATCGGCCTTGCCCGCTGCATCGCCATGGTATTGGTCTGGAACCAGCTCGCGCGCGGCGACAACCAATACGTGGCCGGTCTGGTCGCGTTCAATTCGATCTTCCAGATCCTGTTCTTCAGCGTCTACGCCTGGATCTTCCTGAGCGTCCTGCCGCCCCTGTTCGGCCTGGAAGGCAGCGTGGTCAACGTCAGTTTCTGGACCATCGCCAATGCCGTGCTGATCTACCTGGGCATCCCGTTCCTCGCCGGCTTCCTGACCCGCAGAACCCTGACGGCCAGAAAGGGCAGGGCATGGTACGAGGGCGAGTTCCTGCCGCGCATCGGACCGATAACGCTGGCGGCTCTCCTGTTCACCATCGTCGCCATGTTCAGCCTGAAGGGCGCCGACGTGGTGCGGCTGCCGTTCGACGCGCTCCTGATCGCGGTCCCGCTCTCGATCTACTTCCTG
>NZ_JCACHA010001095.1:0-5555 GCF_059503625.1 Skermanella sp. | reverse complement strand
CCGTCGATCACGAAGCTCAGCCAGCACAGCCCGCGCGGGGTGGCCGCCAGCAGGGCGCGCCCGAAGGGGCTGTCGTGCAATCCCCAGCGGATGGTCAGAGTCCCGGCGCCGGCCTTGTAGTCTCCCGGCGTCATGGCCTCGCAGGCGACGAACAGGTCGTGCAGCCGGCTCGGCCCCGACAGGCCGACTTCCAGCGCCGTGCCCAGCACGCTTTCGTCGTCGTCGAGCAGCCGCTTGGCATGTCCCAGCGTGACGAACTGCGCGAAGCGCTTGGGGCTGATGCCGGCCCAGCGCTTGAAGACGCGCTGGAAGTGAAACGGGCTCATCCCGGCGGCTGCGGCCATGTCGTCCAGCGACGGCTGGTCCTGGTAGCTCTCCACGATCAGGTCGATCGCCGCGGCGATCGCCCGGTAGTGGCTGCCTGGATCCGTCGAATTGTCCAATTCGTGACCGGTGATGTCGAAGGCGGCGCTCATGTCATCCTCTCCCGAACTGAGGATCGTCATATGCCGCCGAAAAAGCAGCCGGGCCAACCCGATTCTTGCTGTCCTGTTCCTGTTGCCCTGTTCCTGTTGCCCGGTTCCTGCTGCCGGGCCCGCCTATGCCGGATGGCCCGCGTTGACCTTTCCCAGGGCTTCCCGCAGCGCCTTGGCGAAATCCAGGCGCTCTTCCGGCGACAGGAACGAGCCGACGGTCAGCGTCTGCCCGTGGCTGCTCAGCGTTACCTGGCTCTCGTGTTCGGGCGGGTCGTCCATGGTCACCCGCAGCCAGTACGGCTGGAACGTCCAGGTGCCGTCGCGGCCCTTGAGGCCGACGCGGTGGACCACGAGTTCGCGCTCCGTCAGCCGGACCGTCTCGTACATGCGGGCGCTGCGGTAGTTGCGCCGGAAGGCGTACCAGACCAGCAGAATGTCCAGTCCGAAGAAGCCGAAGATCGGCCACGCGCCTTTCAGCCAGAAGAAGCCGCCGACCGTCAGGCTGATCGCCGAGAAGACGCCCATGAAGATCGCGAATCCTTTCGGCGACAGGCTCCTGTGCGGGTGCAGGATCGCGTCGAAGAAGACCCTCTGTCCGGCGCTGGCGCCGCCGGTATCGTCTGGCAGGATGGCGGTCATGACACTACGATATGATGGCTTGCCGGCTTAGGTAAAGATGCCGCCTTTGCGCAACGGGCCGGGCCGGGATAAGCTGCCGCCATGAAGCCCGCAGATATCGACGAATTCTTCCGCCGTCTTGCCGCCGACAATCCGGCTCCCAAGACCGAGCTGGAATACATCAATCCCTATACCCTTCTGGTGGCGGTCGTGCTGTCGGCCCAGGCGACCGATATCGGGGTCAACAAGGCGACCGGCCCGCTGTTCCAGATCGTCCAGACCCCCCTGCAGATGGTGGAATTGGGGGAGGAAAAGCTTCGGCAGTACATCCGGACGATCGGCCTGTTCAACACCAAGGCGAAGAACGTCATCAGGCTGTCCGAGATCCTGGTCGCCGAGCACGGCGGCGAGGTTCCGCGAAAGCGGAAGGACCTGGAAGCCCTGCCCGGCGTCGGCCGCAAGACGGCCAACGTCGTCCTCAACGTGGCGTTCGGCCAGACCACGATCGCGGTCGATACCCACATCTTCCGCGTCTCCAACCGCACCGGCCTTGCCAGGGGCAAGACGCCGGAGGAGGTCGAGCGCAAGCTGGTGCGCTACGTCCCGGCGCGCTGGAAGCCCCATGCGCATCACTGGCTGATCCTGCACGGCCGCTATATCTGCAAGGCGCGCAAGCCCGACTGCCCGGCCTGCGCCGTCCGCGATCTATGCGCCTATCCCGACAAGACCAGCGAGCGCGACATGCTGGAAGATCCGCCGGTTCCGGTTCCCGCCGGCTGAAGTGCCGCATCGTTCCGCCCGGCAGGAATTCCCCAGGCACGGCGGCAGGATTTGCCGGGCATGGCCCGCAACCGCCGCGAAAACCCCTGTAACCGGTGGTACCCCCGATTGGCACGGCCCTTGCTGATGAATGTCACCCAGGAGGCCATGCCATGTCCATCGATACCCTGACAGCCGATACCAGCATCAGCCGCGCATCTCCCCAGATCGCTAGAAAGAACTGGGAGACTCCGGTTCCGAACGGAATCCAGGAGAACGAAGTGCCGGATACCGGTACGGTCGATATGGACTTCTGGGACTTCGTGGACATCGTCAACCCGCTTCAGCACATCCCCGTGGTCAATACGATCTACCGCGAGCTGACCGGCGACTCGATCAAGGGGGTGTCGCGGATCATCGGCGGCGGTATCTACGGCGGGGTCGTCGGGCTGGTCGCCGGCATCGGCAGCGCCATCGTCGCGGAAACCACGGGCAAGGACCCCGGCGAGCACGTACTCGCGATGTTCAAGGATTCCGATGGCGCCGTACCGCGGACGACCGGCGATACCGTTGTCGCGGACGCAGCACCCCCGTCTGCGGGATCGGCGGGACCGGCAGGATCGGCCGCCGCGGCAGCCGCCGCCCCCGCAACACCGGCCCAGGCCGCGCCGGCCCCGACCACCGTCGCCATGACCGAACCTGCCGCCGCCGGCGACGTGCTGATGCCCGCCGCCCGCGCCGCCGCTCCTGTCCAGCGCCGTCTCGGCGATCCGGAACCGGCGCGGAGCTTCCCGGTGCCGAAGCGCACCGCCGGCCTTCTTCCCAGGCCGGTGCCGGTCGCGACCGGGCCGGCGGCCAATATCGACAAGACGCCGGTCCAGCGCGCCGCCGCCCATCTGGCGTCGGAACGGGCGAGCACGAAGCCGGCGGCATCGCAGGCCCAGCCCCAGGCGGAGGCGCGTATCCTCCCGGCGAACCAGACGCAGACGGCGGCGTGGCCGCCGAGCGGCCCAGCGCCGGTGCCGCCGGAATTGGTGGCCGACATGATGATGAACGCGCTGGACAAGTATAAGCAGGGCGCCCGTACCGGCGCCGCCTCGGTGTCGAACGGCGCTGGCGCCGCTGCCGCTCGCGGCGCCTTCTGATCGGGGCTATGATCGCGGTCTCGGATGAGACTTCAGGAAAACGGCATGGACATCCAGGTTACCGGGCAACTTTCCGGGCAGCTTACCGGCGGCGGAACGCTGACATATCCCGGCGGCAGTTTCCGCTGCGCGATCGGACGCGGCGGCATCCGGGCGGACAAGCGGGAAGGGGACGGCGCGACGCCGGTCGGCGCTTTCGTCCTGCGCCGCGTGCTGTACCGTCCCGACCGTCTGGCTCCGCCGGAAACCGGCCTTCCCGTTACCGCGATCCAACCTGCCGACGGGTGGTGCGACGATCCCGCCGATCCTGCCTATAACCAGCCGGTAAGCCTGCCCCATCCAGCCAGCCATGAGGAGATGTGGCGGACCGACGGGCTGTACGACGCCGTCGTGGTGATCGGGCACAACGACGATCCCGTCGTTCCCGGTTTCGGCAGCGCCGTCTTCGTGCATGTGGCCAAGCCCGATTACGAGCCGACCGCCGGCTGCGTCGCACTGGCCTTGCCGGACCTGCTTGCCCTGCTGAAGCACTGCACGCCGGGCGACCGGCTGTGCATCGCCGGCTGACGCGCGATCCTGCTATTTCCGTCCCGCTACTCCTTCGGCTTGCGCTCGCCGAAGATGGCGGTGCCGACGCGGACATGGGTGGCGCCGAACCGGACCGCCGTTTCGTAGTCGCCGCTCATGCCCATGCTGATATCCGTCAGCCCGTGCCGCTTGGCCAGATCGGCCAGCAGGGCGAAATGCAGCGCCGGCTCCTCGTCCGCCGGCGGGATGCACATCAGGCCGGCGATGGGCAGACCGTATTCGGTCCGGCATCTTTCCAGGAAGTCCCCGACCTCCTGTGGCAGGATGCCGGCCTTCTGCGGCTCGGCGCCGGTGTTGACCTCGACATAGCAGCGCGGGTGCTTTCCCTGCTTCGCCATTTCCTCGGCCAGCGCCACCGCCAGCTTCGGCCGGTCCACGGTCTGGATCACGTCGAACAGGGCCACCGCCTCCTTGACCTTGTTGGTCTGGAGCGGTCCGATCAGGTGAAGCTCGATATCGGGCCAGCGCTCCCGCCGCTCCGGGAACTTGGCCTTGGCTTCCTGCACCCGGTTTTCGCCGAACACCCGCTGGCCTGCCTCCAGGGCGGCGTCCAGCTTCTCGACCGGCTGGACCTTGCCGACCGCGACCAGCGTGACGCCGGAAGGATCGCGGCCAACCGCCTTGGCGGCATCCGCGATGGCCTTGCGGACTTCCGCAAGATTGGCCGCGATATCGGTGGCGGCGGAGGTAGGTGTTTCAGCGTTCGTCATGGCCAGTCTTAACCGCTCAAAAGATGCGGCGGACCCTATCACCTGTGTCCATCGGCGTCCATCTGTGGCAAAAAGCCAGCAAAACCAGCGGCCAGCCTCAAATACCGGACCAGCTTACCATGCCCCAGCAGATCGCAAGCCTCGCCGATATCCTGTATCCGCTGACGCCGGAGGAGTTCTTCCGCGACTACCACGGGAAGAAGCCGGTCCACATCCCCGGCGCCGCGGACAAGCTGGCCTCCGTCATGGACTGGCCGACGCTGTCGGGTCTCCTGAGCCAATCCGGCATATGGACGGGCAAGTCGCTCCAGCTCGTGCTCGACACCAAGATCCTCGAGCCCGCGGAATATTGCCGTCCGGCGCAGGACAGGGAAGGGCGCGACGCCATGATGGCCGACCTGGACAAGGTCGGGACCTGGCTGCGGCGCGGCGCCTCGCTGGTCTGCAACGACATCGACAGCCTGACGCCCGGCCTGAAAGCGGCGGCCAACGCGCTGGAGCAGGGGCTCGGCGGCAAGGCCCAGGCCAACCTCTACTGCTCGTGGCGGGCGCATCAGGCCTTCGGCAGCCATTTCGACACCCATGACGTCTACGCACTCCATGTCACCGGCGAAAAGACGTGGCGGCTCTACCAGCGCCATTTCGAGGACCCGATCGCCCATCCCTTCTTCAAGTCGCTGGGTCAGGAATTCCACGACAAGCACAAGGGGCCGGTCACGATGGAGGTGACGCTGAAGCCGGGCGACGTGCTGTACCTGCCGCGCGGCTGGTACCACGACGCGCTGGCCTCCGCCGAGACCAGCATCCACATCGCCTTCGGCCTGACCTCCGTGATCGGGCTGGACCTGATCTCGATGCTGTTCGAACGCGCGGTCCATGACCCGCTGTTCCGCCGCACGGTGCCGTCGCCCGGCCCCGAAGCCGCCGGCGGAGATTCCGGTCCCATGGCCGACCATCTGGCGGCGCTGGGCGCCAGGATCGCCGATTACGTCCGCGAACCTGCCATCCTTCGCCAGTTCGCCGCCCATATGCGGGCTTTTCACTACGACCGGGGCACCCTGAACCTGCCCGGCGACGCGCTCGCCAAACGCTGGCGCCGCCGCAGCGCCAGCCTGAAGGTGACGCGCGGCCAGAACGGCTGGCAGCTGGGCGACGACCGCCGCGCCGTGCCGATCCCTCCGGGCGTCGAGGGTCCCGTCTCCTGGGTCGTCGGCCGCGAAAGCTTCTCCGAGTCGGAATTCGCCGAAGCCCATCCCAGC